>PWZG01000465.1 GCA_003567575.1 PVC group bacterium
GGTTGCGTGGCCAAATCGTCGTTCCGTGGGCCGGCATCGACGACCAGGTATTGCTCAAGTCCGACGGCTACCCCACCTACCACCTGGCCAATGTGGTGGACGACCATGCCATGGGTATCAGTCATGTGATCCGGGGCGAGGAATGGATCAGTTCGACCCCCAAACACGTGTTGCTGTACCAGACCTTCGGCTGGCAGCCGCCGGAATTCGCGCATCTGCCGTTGTTGCGAAATCCGGACCGCTCGAAACTGTCGAAACGGAAAAACCCGACCAGTATCCTTTATTACCGTGAAGCCGGTTTTTTGCCTGAGGTCGTGCTGAACTTTCTCGGCCTGGTTTCCTACAGTTTTGCCGATGGCCGCGAAGACTTTGCTTTGTCGGACTTTATTGCGCAATTCGATTTGGACCGCATCAGTCTGGGCGGCCCGGTATTCGATATCGGCAAACTACGCGAATTCAATGCACGCCGGCTGCGCGCGTTGTCGATCGACGAACTTCACGAACGATTCCACCAATGGCGCCTCAATCAAAACGTCTGGACACGCATCCTGGAGATGGCGCAACCGCGGTTGAATCAGTTGACGGACCTGGTGCCGATGTCGGCGTTCTTGTTTGCCGACCGGTTGCCGGACACGGCGCCGCCACTGCTGCAGCAAGCCGGCGACGATACGGCGCCGCTCGTGGAACGCCTGCGCCTGGTCCAATGGGAGATCGAACAAACAACGGAATGGACAAGCGAAACGATACGAGCACTGTTCGATCGCGTCAGCGCTTTGGAAAACATCAAGTTAAAGACGTTGTTGCCTGTGTTTTTCATCGCGATATGCGGCGCCAAGGTATCGTTACCGTTGTTCGACAGCATGCTGCTGCTGGGCCGCGATCTGTGTCTGCGGCGCATCCTTTACGCCATCGAAGATCTGGAAACCGCGGGTTACCGTCTCGCCAAAAAACAACTTAAAGCCTTGCAATCACGCTACAGGGATGCGGGCAACGGAGCATGATATGACGTCCACCGAAAAACCAGAGGCCGCTGGCGATCTTCCGGCGGGCGATTTCATCCGCCAGATCGTGGCGGCGGATTGTCAATCCGGTAAACATCCCGAAATTCGTACGCGCTTCCCGCCGGAACCCAACGGTTACCTGCATATCGGGCACGCCAAATCAATCTGCCTCAATTTCGGCGTTGCGGCGGAAACCGGCGGCCGCTGTCATTTACGGTTTGACGATACAAATCCCGAAAGGGAGAGCGAGGAATACGTCCGCGCGATCAAGGATGACGTGCGCTGGCTGGGTTTCGATTGGGGTGATCACCTTTATTACGCCTCGGACTACTTCGAGCGCATGTACCAATGCGCCACGAAACTGATTCGCGACGGCAACGCCTATGTTTGCGACCTGACTCCCGAACAGTTCAAACCCTATCGTGGCGTTCCCACCCGGCCGGGAAAGGAAAGTCCACATCGGCATCGCGGAATGGAGGAGAACCTTGATCTTTTCCAACGCATGCGCGACGGCGAGTTTCCCGATGGCGCCTACGTGTTACGCGCCAAGATCGATATGGCCTCGCCCAATCTGCATTTGCGCGATCCGGCGCTCTACCGCATCAAACGCGCGCATCATCACCGCACCGGAGATCGCTGGTGCATTTACCCCACCTACGATTTCGCGCATGGCCTGGAAGATTCATTCGAGGGGATTACCCATTCGCTCTGCACGCTGGAGTTCGAGGTGCACCGACCGCTGTACGACTGGCTGCTGGACGCGATGGAAGTGTATCATCCGCGTCAAATCGAGTTTTCACGGTTGAACCTGTCCTATACCGTCATGAGTAAACGCAAACTTTTGCAACTGGTCGAGGAAGACCGGGTTACCGGATGGGACGATCCACGCATGCCGACCCTGGCCGGTTTGCGACGCCGCGGTTATACGCCGGCATCCATCCGCCATTTCTGCCGCCGTATCGGCGTGACCAAGTTCGACGGCATCACCGATATGGCGCTGTTGGAACATACCCTGCGCGACGAACTCAACCGAACCGCGCCGCGCGTCATGGCCGTATTGGATCCGGTCAAACTGGTGATCGACAATTACCCGGAAGAACAACAGGAATCGATGACGGCGATAAATAATCCGGAAGATCCGGATGCGGGGACGCGCGCGATCCCTTTTGCCCGCGAACTGTATATCGAGCGCGACGATTTCATGGAAGCGGCGCCCTCCAAATTCCGCCGCCTGACGCCGGGCCGCGAAGTCCGTTTGCGCTATGCATATATTGTCGAATGTACCGGTTGCGAAAAAGATGCAGATGGCTTGGTGCATACGGTGCATTGCCGGTACGATCCGGCCACCCGCGGCGGCACGGCGCCGGACGGCCGTAAAGTGCGCGGCACAATCCACTGGGTTCCGGCAAGCGAGGCCGTGACGGCGCCGGTGCGTCTTTACGACCGACTGTTCAAGTGTCCCAACCCAGACGATGGATCTGAAGGCGGATCGTTTCTCGATCATCTCAACCCGCATTCACTGGAAACCGTGACAGCCTACATGGAGCCCGGCTTGCGCAATGCCGCCGCCGGCGACCGCTACCAGTTCGAACGCCGGGGCTATTTCTTTGTCGATCCACTGGACAGCCGGCCGGGCACGCCGGTTTTCAACCGTATTGTACCACTACGTGATCCCTGGAGCGCTAAAGAAGGCGGCCGGAGATAGACGAAGGGGCAAGGCAATGAATTGTCGGATGATCACGTTTCTTGCGGCGGTGGCGGCCTTTTCATCGGTTGCCGTTGTATCCAGTCACGCCGGGACGGCAAGCGACACGGATTCTTTGAACAATCATGTCCCACCCTTACCCGTGATGACCGATGAGATGCAACAACCCGTCATCCTGCCTGAAGACCCGTGGGAATCGTCCGACAAACCGTTCCTCCCGCTCATCCCGGAGTTGTTCCGTGAACCCGCTGAATATCAACCCTCATTTCAGCGGCTGACATGGATCGACCAAACGAAGGAGGCATACCATTGGGTCCGCGATCTTGTGGGCGGCCGCCTGCATGTCGGCATCCGATCCATGCATTACACTTTCGATCAGAACATGTCACGTGTCGGGGAAGATTGGGACGATTATTTTGTCGGATCCATCAACGAACTGCAGGACATACAGGATACTTCCTGGAAAAACTTCACCTATGGAATATATCCGATCCGCAATTTCGGGATTGAATACCGTAGCGACGAGGTCCGCGCAAAAACGTTTACCGACAGTGACGACAACCATTCAGACGGCGATTTCGTGGTCAAAGGCGACGTATTTGCAGCAGTGGCCAGACTGCCGTTGGACCAGATATTGCATGGCGTACGCTATTTGTTCAAGTGGCCGCCGCACGATCGCGGTCGGGAATACGATTTTCTGGGTCGTTTCGTGCCTTACATCGGGATAGGATTCGATCGCTTAAAGGGGTCGTTTGAGGCGGACACCTGGTGGGCCAACGGGTATTCCAGCCCAGCGGCTTGGGAAGCACTGGGTAGTCCGACCGATACCTTGTACAAACAACATTTCCGCGAACTCCGGGTGAAGGACGATATCGGACGCTACCGGCTCTATGGCTTGTCCGTGCGCCTGATTGACAATCTGTATATCGATGTCAACTGGTCCAAAGTGAAGGCTGATATAGAGGTTGACTTTTATCTCGCGGGCCGTTACCGGTCCAGCGGAAATGTTCCGATGGATTACTCAAGCCGACGCATCGGTGTCCGTTATTTCTTTTAAAAGGGCGGAATAATTTTTGAACTTCTGACATCTGGGTTGCGGGCGTAAGCCCGCCTTAAAAAGGATTCCTGCCATGACGGATCGACGTGGTTTACGATTTTCCGGGGTTCGCGGCATTCCGCCGCGTGTCCGCACTGTTCTTAGTTCGCTGATCGTTTTATGCCTGGTGTTTTCAGCGGCTTGTACGTTTGCCGAATCGCGGCCTGCCGGAGGCGCGGCGGACCGGCCCTCGGTGACTTCCGCCGCCGGCGTGACGTACCAACGGCTCGAGCGGCCCGGTCCGGTGATCGCGGACGTGATTCACTTCGACTTGACGGCACCCGGTCTGCGGCTACACAGCGTGGTAGGGCCGGCGGTTCACGGAACGCATACCGTAGGTGTCCTGGCCGAGAGCACGGATCCGTCATGGGGAATACCGGTTGTCGCCGTGAACGGCGATTATTTCGAATTCCGGACGGAACCCCGCTATCACGGGACCTTGCAAGGAACGACCATCGAAAACAGCGAACTGGTTTCAACTCCGGGGGCCATAACCTTTTGGGTCGATGACCGGGACCGCCCGCATCTGGCCAACGCACGTGCGGCGTTCCGGGTGACCTGGCCCGACGGCAGCGATCATGCCTTTGCCGTCAACGCGTCGACATCGGATTACCGCAGTGAAGTTCGGAGGGCGCCGGTGGTTCTGTTCACGCCCCGCTTCGCCGAGGCCACCCATACCGCTGGAGGCCGGGAATTCGTTCTCAAACCGGCCGACGCTGAGGCGCCCTGGCTGCCCTTGCAACTTGGAAGGACCTACCGGGCCGAAGTCGTGACGATCCATACGCGGGGGAATACCCCGATTCCCCCGGATGGCATGGTATTGAGCATTGCGCAGGCCGCGGATGAACGGGTTCCGGACATTCGCGTGGGGGATCAGCTCATCCTGCAGACCGATGCGCGCCCCGAAGCGTTGCTTAGCGCGGTCAATGCGATTGCCGGCGCTCCCCGGCTGCTGGCCGACGGCGTCGCGTTGCCCAATCCGGAAAACATCAATCGTGCGCCCCGCACGGCCGTCGGTTTTACAGGATCGAAGGTCTGGCTGATTGTCGTGGATGGTCGACAACCGGATCGCTCCATCGGGATGTCGCATCGCGAGCTGGCCGAACTGATGCTGGAACTGGGCTGTACCGACGCCGTCAACCTTGACGGCGGTGGTTCATCGACGCTCTGGCTCGAAGGCCGCATCATCAACGTGCCTTCGGCCGGCGAACCGCGCCCGGTTGGCAATGCGCTGGTCCTTACCTATCGTCCCGACGCCTGACGGTCTGAATTGCAGCAACGCGTTCAGGGCTGACGACTCGCGATTTCTTCGCGCTGATTAATCCCCACGTAGCGCCAGCTTCAAACGACACCCGACACCCCGGCGATTCTTCGCCGCAGCAACGCGTTGCGTCAGCTTGCATTTTGAGTCTGGAAGTGGTATAAACAGATCGTTTACCAAAGGTTGATCCAATCCCTGCGGAATCGATGGAAAGTCGCGCCTGCCAAGGGTGAAGACTCATTCCAAAGCCGGCTTAGCTCAGTTGGTAGAGCAGCTGATTTGTAATCAGCAGGTCGTCGGTTCGAACCCGACAGCCGGCTCCAGGGAAAAGCCCTGAAAACAGGCGTTATCCGTTGTTTTTGCAGGGTATTACAAGCGCCGCCGCCGCGACGCCTTTCCCCATTGCGTTTCTCTACGCACCATTCCTTACCATTTCGCTGCTTTTAAAGTAACCATAAAGTAAACACCCCCGTCATCATTTATGGGTCGATGTTTTGCTTTTGACCCGGCGATACGGCGATACGGCGAGAAAATATTCCCTTTCGTTATTATTTTTGCGTTCAGAAACGCCGTAAATCCAAACCGATCCAGGTCGTTCCCTGCCATTCCGGACGGTGTTCGAGGATCGGTCCGTCATTACGTGCTTGATCGCGACGGCGCCTTGTGGCATGCTTTTGTCGCTGGATCGACGCTCATTGATTCAAGATTTCTAACAGGGCATCATAATTGCCGGAACGGATGCGATGGCGAACGACGAGAAATCCTGTCAAGGAAAGCGGA
>PWZG01000058.1 GCA_003567575.1 PVC group bacterium
AAACCGAGGTGCCGGTGCTTTAGTGCCTTATTCAAGCATGGTTGCGTAAAAAAACAAGAAAATTACGCGGAGCCATGGATGGTGTCGGGCAAGAGGTCAGAGGTCGGAGGTCAGAGGTCAGCAAAGAAAAATCTGACTTCTGACTTCTGACTTCTGACCTCTGACCTCTGGGTTGCGGGCGAAGCCCGCCTTAGACTCTACGGTAACGGAAATTCAGCGGCCAGGGCGCGCGCTTTTTCAGCGACGGCATCAATCGTTTTATCGCGATCGGGTTGACGGACGATATCCGCGATCCATTCGCCGATTTTCTCCATTTCCGGTTCCTTCATACCGCGCGTTGTCAAAGCCGGGGTTCCCAAGCGGATACCGGAGGTAACCATGGGGCTGCGGGTATCGAACGGGATCATGTTCTTGTTCACCGTGATTCCGGCGCGGTCGAGCGCTTCCGCCGCTTTCTTGCCGGTTACGCGCAAGGGCGAGAGATCGGCCAGCAACAGGTGGTTGTCCGTACCGCCGGAAACGATGCGGATATTGCGGCTGCTTAGCGTGAATGCCAGGGCTTGCGCATTGCGTACGATTTGTTGTGCATAATCCTGGAAACCTATTTGTTTGGCCTCCAGGAAGCAGACTGCTTTGGCGGCGATGACATGCATCATCGGACCGCCTTGCAGGCCGGGGAAAATCTGGCGGTCGATGTCGCCGGCATATTTGTCGCGGCACAATACCAGGCCGCTGCGCGGGCCGCGCAACGTTTTATGTGTTGTACTGGTAACGAAATCGCTGTCGGGCATGGGGTTGGGATGACAGCCGCCGGCTATCAGCCCGGCGATATGGGCCATGTCCACCATTAGCAGAGCTTGAACGGCGTCGGCGATTTCGCGTAAACGCGGGAAATCGATGATTCGCGGGTAGGCGCTGGCGCCGGCGACGATCAGACGCGGCCGGTGTTCTTCGGCCAGCCGGGCGAGGTCGTCGTAGTCGATCCGTTCCGATTCGCGCTGAACACCGTAGGGAACAATCTTGAAAAGACGACCGGAAAAATTGGCCGGATGTCCGTGGGTAAGATGTCCGCCGTGATCAAGGCTCATCGCCAGAATGGTGTCGCCGGGCTTCAATTGACTGAAATAGACCGCCATATTGGCCGCGCTGCCGCAGTGCGGCTGTACGTTGGCATGGTCCGCCGCAAACAAATCACGTGCCCGGTCGATCGCCAATTGTTCGGCCCTGTCGACATTCGTACAACCGTTATACCAGCGTTTGCCGGGATAGCCTTCGGCGTACTTGTCGGTCAGGACCGAACCCTGTGCTTCCCGGATTGCGCGACTGGCGTAATTTTCGGAGGCGATAAGATTAAGCGATTCCGATTCGCGCCGTTTCTCCAATCGCAGCACCGCATGGATTTCAGGGTCGGTGTCGTACAGGGCGATCGGATCTACCTGACTGAGTGCGCACTGTTTGATTTGCCGAATGCGGCGTCCGTGCCGGTCGACGTTGTTGAAATCGGATTTCAGCCAGGCATCAAGGATGTCGGTGGCGGTTTCCCGCGAAACAACGGAGCCGCCCAGGGCCAGGATATTGGCGTCGTTGTGCGATCGTGCCTTGACGGCCATTTCGGGCGTGGTACATAACGCGGCCCGGACCCGTGCAAAACGGTTGGCCGTAATGCTCATGCCGATGCCCGTGGTGCATATCAGTATGCCTTGGTCCACCCGTCCTTCGGATACCTGGTCGGCAACCTTACAGGCATACGTGGGGTAATCCACGGCCGTCGTGTCGGCGCAGCCCAGATCGACAACATCGACGTTCCGTTCCTGTAAAAAGGACTTGATGTATTCCTTGAGACGATATCCGCCATGATCGGCGCCGAGCGCTATTTTCATAAGATTATTTTCCTTTCAAAAAAAGAACTAAATCGAACAGGCAATGTTGGATCTCGTCGCGCACACGACGGTATACGTCCAGCGATGTACCGATCGGATCGCCGATATCGTGCGCCTGGTTGCGAGCGCCGAACGCACCCAATCGCTTGATACGATCGACGCTTTGCGGATAATGCGCTGCGATATCCCGGCGGTGGGCATCGGTCATGACGATAATCCAGTCGGCACTGTCGATTAGCGTTGGCGATACGCAACGGCTGCGATGCGGAGTCAGGTCAATCTCCCAATCCGCAAGGGCAATGATCGCATAGTCGCTGGCCGGTTGGCCTGCCCACGCCGCCGTTCCCGCCGAGCCGCATTCCCATTCGCCGTCCCGCGTCATCAAATGCCGGAACAGATATTCAGCCATCGGACTGCGGCAAAGGTTGCCTGTACATATAAATAAAACTCTTCGGTCCAAATGCATGGTTGCACCATATCACAGTCGCCGGCGTATGTCGCCTTGTTTTTTGTGTTGTTATGGACGCTTGTCCACATCGGTTTTGGTTGAGTCTCTGAAGTTAGCGATGGCTTCCAACCCGATGAGAATATCGACCGCTCTGGCCAGGAGCGGATCCTGAGTGACGGTATCCGGCATTTCATGCGTCGGCGGCTTCTCTTTTTCTTTGTTCGTATCGGCAGCGGAAATGTCGGGTTCCGTCACGATCCGGCGGTCGTTACGAACATGAATATGCGGTACGACCCCGACGAAAGTGTAATCGTCATGGCATGCCGGTCTGATGACGGTGGTTGGAAGGTAAAGGTAATGGTTCCCGGACCATCGATACAGTTCACGCAGTTTCGGGTCGCCGCGCGTCCGGTTGCCCAGCAGCATTACGCCGCGCGTTTCGCGTAGGATTGATGCAAGCAATTCCGCTGCCTGAACGGTTCGATTACCAGTGAGAACAAGAGCCGGCGCATTCCACCGTGGCATTCCATCGTGGGCCATGCCCTTGCGCAGTGTATTGCCGGACGGCGTCTGGAGTTCATAGAGGAGGGTGCCGCCATCGACGAAAAACGCGGCGATACGATCGACCGCATCGAAATCGCGGCCGCCGGCATGGCGCAGGTCGATAATCAAACCGGCGCCCCGTAATGCCGCGGCGTTGGTTACCGCTTCGGTAAAACGGGCGCCGGAATTCTCGTAAAGACCATTGATTTTGATATAAGCAATGTCATGCGGCCATGTCTCGACATGTAACGGCAAAATGCTTTCCGGTGATGTATCGTCGAATGCATCGTCATCGGGGATCAATGATGGCGACGGATGCCGCAAGCCTGACTCACGCAGGCGCAAGGCTTGCGCCTCCTCAGCCGATAAGAGTTTGGCATGGCGATCCACGGCATGCAGCATGGCTCTCAATGCGGCCGTCTCGAGAGCTTCCGGATCGTGTGGAATATCATGTTCCACCAGGACATCAAGGAAACGATCCCAGGGCGTCCGCATTATTTCGGCCGGACCGTCGCCGGCCGCTTGCTCCGCCCTTTGATTGTCTGACTGGCGCCGCTCATCAGCCTGAACGGTTGTCGTCGCGCGCAGCGTCGCGGATCCTGCCGCGAACAACAACGGCATGACCAGGTTTATCAAGCGTGGGTTCGCACGGCGTATCATCGTTATCCCCGTCGTAACAACAGTTTTCCGGCAAACCCCTGCGTGATCTTGTAAAGCGCGCGAACTTGGGTCGTGATCGCAACACGCGTGTGATGGTGTGTGGTCGTGGCCGCGGGATTCAACATGACCGGCATGCTGCCGCCAGTTTCGCGACCCTGGCATTGCCTTTCTTGACCTTGTCGGCCAGCGTTTTCTTGTGCTGGTCCATTTTGGCTTGCATTGCCGGATCGGCAACCGCCAGAATTTGCGCGGCCAGGATGGCGGCATTGATGGCGCCGCTTTTCCCCAGCGCCACAGTGGCGACAGGTATTCCGGCGGGCATCTGCAGGGTGGACAGCAGCGCGTCCAATCCATCCAGTGCGCCCCCTTTGACGGGAATCCCGATGACCGGCACAGTTGTGTGCGCGGCCACGACGCCTGCCAGGTGAGCCGCGCTGCCGGCGGCCGCAATAATGACCTGGATTCCCTGCTTACGGGCGTTCCGGGCGAATTTGGCGGCTTGGTCAGGAGTACGGTGGGCCGACATGACACGAACGTCAGCCGTGATACCGAAACCGTGTAAGGTCTTGACCGTTTCCTCAAGTAAAGGCCAATCCGAATCGCTACCCATTAATACCGCAACCGTAGCTGATGCATCTGTTTTTTCCGTCACGTTCCACTTTCCTTTCTTAATCCGCGGTTCTTGATAATGCTTTTCCGGCGATATCGCGCCGGTAATGTGCGTTATTAAATCGAATCATATCGACGGCTTCATAAGCGGTTGCGGCGGCATCCCGCAGGGTGGCGCCGAGGGCGGTGACGCCCAGCACCCGTCCGCCATCCGTCACGATCTTGCCGTCGCGTAAAGCCGTGCCGGCATGGAAAATAGTGACGTCCTTTTGCCGCGCAGCAGTTTCCAGTCCGGTAATCGGATCACCCTTGGTATAGGCGCCGGGATACCCGCCTGCGCTCATAACCACGCATACACAGGCTTCGGGGCGCCACCGGATGTCGCACCCGTCAAGATTGCCTTCGGCACAGGCGCGCAGTATCGGGTAAAGATCACCGTCCAGTCGCGGTAAGATAGCTTGTGTTTCCGGATCTCCGAAGCGGCAGTTGAATTCGAGTACTTTGGGGTTGCCGCCTGAATCGATCATCAGACCGGCGTAAAGAATGCCGCGGTATTCTATTCCTTTTGCCCGCAGCCCGCGCAGCACCGGTTGAAAAATTTCATGATCGATACGCGGCCATAACGCTGCCGTGACAACGGGAGCCGGCGAATAGGCGCCCATCCCGCCGGTGTTGGGGCCCTGGTCGCCGTCATGCGCGCGTTTATGATCCTGCGACGATGCCAGCATCACTGTTTGCCTTCCGTCGACAAGGGCCAGGATGGACGCTTCCTCGCCTTGCAGGAATTCCTCGATCAAAATCCGTGCGCCGGCATCGCCGAAGGCGCGATCGATCAGGGCCTGTCGGATGGCTGCGCGCGCCGTTTCCAGTGTTTCGCAAACCGTGACCCCTTTGCCCGCCGCCAGCCCTTCGGCCTTGACCACCAGCGGTGCGCCCAGCGTTTCGGCATAGTGTTCTGCCGTCGCGGCATCGGTGAAGACGTTCGAGCGTGCGGCCGGAACACCACACTCATGCATCAATTCCGCGCTGAATACCTTGCTGCCTTCCAATTGGGCACCCGCGGCGCCGGGACCGAATACGGCAATTCCGTCGGCTGCCAGACGATCAGCCAGACCAGCGCATAAGGGCGCTTCGGGACCGACAACCACAAGATCGGGCTGCTCGCGGCGCGACCAGGCAGCAATTTCGGCGATCGCTTCGGCCGCCATCGGGATATTTTCCGCCAGGTTGGCCGTTCCCGCATTGCCGGGAGCACAGTGAATATCATGTTTCACGCTGTCATGCGATAATTTCCAAGCCAGCGCGTGTTCACGCCCGCCACCGCCAATAATCAGTATTTTCATAGCGCAAAAGATTAAGCGACTCCGCCGTAAAAGTCAATGCTGGTTTGGATGCCCCCAGCAATTCTCGTTTCGAACGCTTACTGCGGACGATTTGTGACACTCCTCTCGTCATCCGCTCTCGTCGCCCGCTATCGTCCACCGTTTCCCCTGTTCTCTCAAACGAGTGGGGGCCCCTGATTTCGCGGCGAAAATCAGGTTTTTCGAGGATGAAAGAACGGATTACGATTACGGGCGACGATTACGGATTACGAGAGGAGTGTCACAAATCGTCCACCGTAATCGTCGCCCGTACGCGTCCACCGGTCCCCCACCCGTTCTCTCAAACGA
>PWZG01000485.1 GCA_003567575.1 PVC group bacterium
CAAGCAAGATATTTGGCATTCTAACTTCGTCATTCTTTCGTGCTTGGGTATTTGGGTGTTTCGTCATTGCAGCACGTACTTTTCACGCCCTTTTGTGTTCAATGAGCTTAAGTAAGTGCCACTCGGGACAGACACTTTTGCGGCCACAGAAACTAAACAACAGACTTCTGACATCTGACCTCTGGGTTGCGGGCGAAGCCCGAATTAGTTCGGTGACCCGGTTGTTCTGCGTGCCGCGAGGATGCGTTTGAGATTGGCGGCCAGTCCAGGCGTCAACACCGTGTCCGGCAGTGGCAGCGAGAGGTAGCGGCCGAGTTCCCAGGCCTGGTCATGGGCGTCGGTATCCGAACCGAACAGGATCCGGTCGGCGCCCACCCGCCGGATGGTCGTTTCGAACGGGCGATCGCTGGTAAAACTGCCGCAGAATTCCAGGAAGACATTGGGATTGGCCAATGCCAGCTCCTCGGCTTCGAGCCGGCCCGCAGTGCCGCCGCCGGAGTGGCCCAGCAGGAAAAATGCATCCGGATAGTTGGGTGCGATCGTGGTCAGCCGTGCCGGCGAGTTGTATTGATCGTTCCAGGTATGCAACAGTACCGGCAAGCGATGCCGATGGGCGTACTCCCAAACCGGCGCGAATCCCGGATCGGTCAGCGGACGTTTCCAGTAGGAAGCCAACAGTTTGAATCCGACGTAAAAACCGCTTCTGAAAAATTCGTCCAAGCGCGGCGTCATTTCTGCGGCATACAACGGATTGAAAACCAGATAGGCGTTAAAGCGTCGGCCATACTGCGTCAGCAGGCGTTCGGTGGCGGTCGTTGCCGCCACGTTGTCGCCGAACAACGCGCTGCCGGCGGAGAGCAACAGGCGATCGACACCCAAGCGGTCCATTTGCTCAATCAGTGCCTCCGCGGAATCTTCGGCCGAGGCACGCTCGAAAAACCAGCCGCGGGTATGCGGTCCGACATGGCCGTGTGCATCGATGATCTCGATGTCGTTCAGCGTCTGTCCTTCCCGGAATCGTTGCCAGATTTCCTTGCCTTTCAGTGACGTGCCGGGCCGGGCCAGTTTGCGATCGAGAGGCGGTATTTTCAGTAGCCGCTCGATGTTTCCATGGGCCATCATGGTACGCTGTGCGGGGGAAAGTCCCGGCGCATGCGCCAGGGCCGCCAGGGCCGCGCCGTAATCGGTCTTGGGACCGACGCTGGCGATCACCCGTTCGGCCCCGAAATTATTGACCAGTAGCGAATGTGTTTCGCGCATGTGCAGCAGGGACGTATCGACATACACGTTGGCGCGTCGCCACATCAGGTCCAGAACGCCGCCGAACCCGGGCCACATTTTCTGGGTAATCACGAACGCCAGCGATGGAAACACGCCGGCCAGATGCTCGATGTCGCGCAAATTTGCTTGCGTTTCGAATGTCGGGCAATCCCACAGCACGACCGGTTCATAGGATGCCAGTTCGCCCAGCACCCGCTCGATTTCGCGAATTGGAAAGCGTGACAGATCCGGGGTCAGGCGCAACGCCCGTACCCGTCCGGAGCCCAGATGGTCGCGCAAAAACGCGAGCACACCGCGCTCGAAACCACAGGCCGGCGTGATCACGAGCGCGGGGAACAAGCGTTCTTGTAATCCGGCGTCGGCGATTTCTTCGAGCAGCATCCTGTTGCCGACGGCTGGATTCAGGTCGCGCGCCGCCACCTGCCAGACCAGGGAACGGTCAATGTCAAGGTAATCGAGGTGTTCGGCATAAGTAGTGGCGGTCGGGAATGCCGGCGTCTGGTAGGCGCCTCGCCCGATCATGCCGTTGACGTTGAAGTAGGTGAGATCTTGCATCATGATCAGAATCCAAGGCTATTTACCCTTGATGCAACGGAATTGTATGCGTCAGGAAAGCCGCCGGGCGCACATTCATCCATGCGGACAAAAGATCTGTCAAAACCATTATCGCTCAACCGTTCTTTTTCCCAAACGTGATAGGGTCTTTGAGGGAGAAGATGATGACGCGTTCACCTGTCAACGTGCTGATATCGGTATGAAGACTCCGGGTCCGTTGACCGGTGATGTCGTGGATAATCGTGTCCAGCAAGGGTCGCGCCTTTTCCAAAAGCTCCATCCGAACCTGCTTGATCAATGCGCGACCCTGGCCCTCGGCCCCGCTGCCGGCCAGTTGACGTTCCGCCGGCGTAAGGACATTGGAGAGACGCACGATGATGATGTCGTCAAGCAAATAGGTCCGCACGTCCTCCGGGCCACGTCCCATGTACTCGCGCTCGAACTTGACGATCGCCTGGCTGATCTCGGCCTCAAGTTGTCCCTTTGTCTTCATGACACTGTCCTTTTGGCCGAAGAGTATCATAGATCATACCCCATGCGCAAACGCAAATTATCATGTCACTGAACAATGCCGTACGGCGCCAGCGCATCAAGAATTTCCTGCCGCGCGTGCTCGATGCGCGGTACAGCGTTCCCGGTCAGGCGCTCGGCCATTTCCCGGTACAGATCGCCAATGGCCATCATGGACGCAACGGGTACCTTGAAACTCTCACCAAGGGGACCGCGCTCCGCCATCCGGTCCTTGTTGAGCAGTACATCCTTGTCCGGCACGGCGTCACATAGCAGTTTTCGGAACCGTTCTTTCGAGTTCTCGACCATCTTGCCTTCGCGATAGGCGGCTAGATCCCAGAACCGCGATGAATCAAGCGTGCCGACTTCATCGATGTAGATCATGGAGAAGTCGGTTTGAGATCCCGGCTGATTGGCAACATAGCCGAATTCAAACTTGGTATCCGCCAAAAGCTGGCCGGCGGCAGCCGCCTGATCGCTGATGATTCCAAAGCCTTCGGCCAGCAGAGACTCATAGCGGTCCACGTCATCCCGCGAAGCAAAGGCGAACGCCTCGAAGTTATCAACGATCTGATGGCGGGTGATGTTCACGTCGTCAACTTCGGGGACGCCGGGAATGCCGGTAAGAATACCCTTCGTGGACGGCGTGATGAGCAGCTCCGGCAGTTTGTCGCCATTTTTCAAGCCCTCCGGCAGTGTGATGCCGCAGATTTCGCGGTCGCCCTTCTCGTAGGCGCGCCACATGCTGCCGGTAATGTATTGTCGCGCAATGGCCTCGACCATAATCGGTCTGGCCCTGCGCACGATCCAAACCAGCGGATGCGGCGTTTCAAGAATGTGGTTGCCGGCCAGGCCGGCATTTTCAAACTCCCTGAACCAGTGTTCCGCGGTGGCATTGAGCGACGCGCCTTTCCCTGGGACGCCCATCAGGCCGTCTTCGCCTTGCCAGACGATCTCGTAGGCGGAGATTCGATCGCTAATGACCATGACACCCAGCGGCGTATCATCGGGAACAGCATAGTGGCGCTGATCGACTATGCGCCGGCTGTCTGCCGGGGACAGCCAGTAAACCGACCGGACTTTGCCGTTGTGTACGTTGCCGGCATGCCGTAGCGGAAGATCGTCGGTCTTGCGAATGGCCAGATGTGCGAGGCTCATGGTATAACTCCTTTTTACAGACCAACACGCTTCTTCAAGGACGCCAGTTGTGCCTTCATCCGTTCCGGCAGCCTGTCGCCGGCCGTATTGATGAATTCCTCGATTTCCGGCACTTCGCCTTTCCAGCCTTCCAGATCGATCCTCAGCAGTTCCTCGACCTCGGCTTCGCCGATATCCAAGCCGCTGACGTCCAGATCCGCTTTGTCCGGAACAAACCCGATCGGTGTTTCGACCGCGCCGACCTTGCCGTCGACGCGTTCGCACATCCATTTCAACACGCGGGCATTTTCGCCGAAGCCCGGCCACAGCCATTTGCCGTCGGGGTTTTTGCGGAACCAGTTGGCATAGAATATCTTCGGCGCATTCTCACCAAGTTTATCGCCCATGTTGAACCAGTGCTGCCAGTAATCGCCGATGTGGTAACCGCAGAATGGCAGCATGGCCATCGGGTCCCGACGGATGGCCTTCTTGACATCCAATGCGGCGGCGGTCGCTTCCGAGGCCGCGGTAGCGCCCATGTAAACGCCATGATCCCAGTCAAAGGCTTGGCTGACGAGTGGCACCAGCTTGGTGCGGCGACCGCCAAAGACGAAGATGTCGACTGGAACGCCGTCCGGGTCCTCCCAATCCGGGCAGATTACCGGGCACTGGCGTGCCGGGGCGGTGAACCGCGCGTTGGGATGGGCGCCCTTGACGGGGTTCCCTTCGGCATCCTTCGTGTTGGGTGTCCACTCGTTACCCTTCCAGTCGATCCCGTGCTCGCAAGGAACCTCCATGTCCTCCCACCAGATATCGCTGTCATCGGTCAGCACGCAGTTGGTAAAGATTGAGTTCTCCTTGATGCTTTCCATGGCCATGGGATTCGAGCTGTAGCTGGTGCCCGGCGCGACTCCGAAGAACCCGGATTCCGGGTTGATGGCGTGCAGGCGACCGTCCGGTCTGACCTTCATCCAGGCAATGTCGTCGCCGATGCATTCGCATTTCCAACCCGGGATCGTAGGCTGCAGCATGGCCAGGTTGGTCTTTCCGCAGGCGCTGGGGAAGGCTGCCGCAATATGGAAGCGTTTACCTTCGGGATTGGTAAGGCGCAAGATGAGCATGTGCTCGGCCATCCAGCCTTCGCGGCGGGCCATGGTGGAGGCAATGCGCAAGGCCAGACATTTCTTGCCCAGCAACGCGTTGCCGCCGTACCCCGAGCCGTAGGACCAGATAAGGTTCTTTTCAGGGAAGTGGGCGATGTACTTTTGCTCGATCGGCGCACAGGGCCATTTGACGTCTTTTTGTCCGGGCTCGAGCGGGGCGCCGACGGAATGCAGGCAGGGAATGAATTCCCCGTCCTCGCCAAGGGTTTCGATCACTTTGTCGCCGACGCGCGTCATAATATGCATGTTGACGACGACGTAAGGCGAATCCGTGATCTCGATGCCGATCTTGGAGATGGGCGAGCCGATGGGTCCCATGCTGAACGGGATCACGTACAGCGTACGGCCCCGCATGCAGCCGTCGTAGAGGCCGCGCATGGTTTCTTTCAGACCGACAGGGTCAATCCAGTTGTTGGTCGGGCCGGCCTCGTCTTGGGTGACGGACGCGATATAGGTGCGGTCTTCCACGCGCGCCACATCGCTGGGGTGGCTACGGAACAGGTAGCTGTTCGGACGTTTCTTCAAGGGGGTTGCCGCACCGGCATCGACCATGATTTTGATCATGGCGTCGTACTCCGCCTTGGATCCATCGCACCAGACGACGTTGTCCGGTTTCACCATGGCCTGGACCTCGGCAACCCAGTTGACTAGCTTCTTATTCTTGCTCACGATAGCCATTTGCATTCCTCCTTATTGTTTTACAGCATAAAAAAAGCCGGCACGGAATCCCCTTTATTGAGGGTTTCGTGCCGGCCTGTTAACACCGGGCATCGTTAGCGTTGCCCCTTGTATTCCTGCCTGCTTTAATTTTCTTTCAAAAGAAACAAGATATCACGTCTCACCAATACGTGTCAACTTAAAACGAATCTTGCTTTTTCTGGAGCTGCTTCATCCTGTTACAAGCGGTTTGCTCAGTCATGCACGTTGTTAGGGTGGTGGAAGGATTCCTTAAGGCTACGCATCAGGGAATGCAGCGACTTGCGCAACTCGCTTCGCTTCATGTTCTCGACGAAACCGGTGTCATAATGACCGGTCCGGAAATCCTTTTCTTTCAGAATACGCATCAGAAAAGGCGCTGTGGTTTTGACGCCGTTGGCGCTGAACTCTGCCAGCGCCCGCCGCATACGGGCCACCGCTTCCTC
>PWZG01000027.1 GCA_003567575.1 PVC group bacterium
CATTCCGTTTCCAGATCAACGCTAACGCCGTCGGGCAACCTGGTATTACCGGATTTCAGGTTGACGTGTTGAAAAAGATGTCGTTCCATATATTGACGGTACGACTCCGGGCAGTCGGCCGGCAGGCCGACATATTCATCAAGATTGAACGTGGCGCACCCTGAGAAATCAAGATTTTCTTCCCGGTGCATTTCCACCAGGCGCCGATAAACGTCCTCCATGGTACGTCCCGTGGCCAAGCCCAGCACCAGGCGCGGTTTGTCGGTCAGGGCACGGCTTATTAATCGCGCCGCCAGGACGGCCGCGGTTCCGGCATCCGGTAGAATAATGATATCCATGATAATTATACGGCGGTGAACAGCAGCGAAGCGTTATGACCGCCGAATCCCAGTGAATTATTAAGGCAAGCCCGGATCGGTTTTTGCCGCGCCGTATTGGGCACGTAATCCAGATCGCAATCCGGATCGGGCGTTTCGTAATTGATCGTCGGCGGCACGATGCCATGACGGAGTGCCAGCGCACAAATAGCCGATTCGACGGCGCCGGCGGCGCCCAGCAAGTGGCCGGTCATCGATTTGGTCGATCCGATCATCAACTTCCGCGCGTTTTCCTCGCCGAAAGCCCGTTTAATGGCGAGCGTTTCCGCCTTGTCGTTAAGCGGGGTACTGGTTCCGTGCGCATTGACATAATCGATTGCATCCGCATTCATGCCGGCATCGGCAAGCGCGTTTTTCATGGCGCGCGCGGCGCCCTCGCCGTCATCGCATGGCGCCGTCATGTGATATGCATCACAGGTCATGCCAAGCCCGGCCAGTTCCGCGTAAATTTGTGCGCCGCGATGGCGCGCATGTTCCCATTCCTCCAGCACCAGTACCGCGGCGCCTTCACCCATGACAAATCCGTCGCGATCACGGTCGAAGGGGCGGCTGGCTTTTTTCGGATCGTCATTGCGGGTACTGAGGGCGCGCATGGACGCAAACCCGGCAATGCCAAGCGGGCAAACGGTCGCTTCCGAACCGCCGGCCAACATCACATCGGCATCGCCACACTGGATACTGCGCAAGGCCATGCCTATCGAATGCGCCGCCGTGGCACACGCCGAGATGACGGCCATATTCGGGCCGCGCAAGTTATGTTCGATGGCAATCAGGCCTGCCGCCATATTGGAAATCATTTCCGGGATCATGAACGGGGAACAGCGTGTCGGACCCTTGTTCAGTAAAATGGAATGCTGCGTCTCCAGAGTCTGCAACCCGCCGATTCCCGAGCCGACATAAACCCCCATGCGGTCCGCATTACCGGATGCGGGATTCAAACCGCTGTCTTTCACGGCCATCTTGGCCGCGCCAAGAGCGTAATGCGAATAGCGGTCCATGCGTTTCTGTTCTTTAATCGGAATAAACGCATTGACATCGAATTCGATCACTTCGGCGGCAATCCGGCACGTATAGCCGGTGGCGTCAAACTGTCGAATCTCGCCGGCACCGGAATATCCCTCTACGCTCCGTTTCCAGAAGACGCCCAGGTCCACGCCCAAGGGCGTCACCATCCCCAGACCGGTTACCGCAACTCTTCGACGTTCCATCATATCCTCCTTCCGTCACTGAAAAAACCGTCATGGAACGGCGTAACGCCGTTCCATGACGTCGGATAAACATCCTAAACGCTCTTCAAGCAACGGTCAGGCATCGAACCCTTTTTCCTTTAGATAATCGTTGACGGCGCCAACCGTCGTCAACTTTTCGGCATCGCTGTCCGGGATCTCGGCGCCGAACTCCTCTTCGAAAGCCATTACCAGCTCGACAGTATCGAGCGAATCCGCGCCTAAATCCTCGATGAACGAAGCCTCCGGCGTTACTTGTTCGGCATTGACACCGAGTTTGTCGACAATGATTTCCTTGACTTTATCTTCCAGACCCATTTCTTTCTCCTTACTTGACTGTTTTGCTGCACTGAATCAGGGTACCGTCTTAAACGACGGCCCCCGGGCGTTGTTTTACGCGGTCACCATGCCGCCGCAAATATTAATTACCTGTCCCGTAACGAATGCGGACTCGTCTCCTGCCAGGAAAAGCACAACATTGGCGACGTCCTGCGGCGTCCCGAATCGCGCCATCGGAATGGCTTGCATCATTTGTTGCTGCACTTCCGGCGACAACGCTTCGGTCATTTTTGTTTGGATGAAACCGGGCGCCACGGCATTGGCGCGAATATTACGGGACGCCAGTTCCTTGGCCGTCGACCGGGTCAAAGCGATGACACCGGCCTTTGACGCGGCGTAATTCGCCTGACCGGCATTCCCGATGACACCGATAATGGATGCGATGTTGACGATCGTCCCTGACTTGGCCCGCATCATCGGGCGGGTTACCGCACGCGTAAACAGGAATGTTCCGCGTAAATTGACGTTGAGTACATCGTCCCAATCGCTGTCCGACATGCGTACCAGAAAAGTATCCCGGGTAATCCCGGCGTTGTTGACGAGGATATCGATACGGCCAAACTCGTCGACCACGGTTTTTACGGCGGCATTCACCTGGTCGGCCTGCGTGACATCGGCGGCGCATGCCAGCGCGTTGCGTCCCTGGGCCGTGATACCGTCTTCCGTTTCCTTTAGCCAATCGCGTTCGACATCGCACACCGCCACATCGGCGCCTTCTTTGGCCAGTGTCAGGGCAATGGCCTGGCCAATACCCCGTGCGGCGCCGGTTACCAACGCGGTTTTTCCCGTTAAACGTGCCATGGAATTTCCTTTCCTTCGAAAATTATGTTTCCGTATCAATGCGACGACAACAACGACACGGCGGTTCTCAATGAATCACGGTCTTGAATGGTAGCCACCGTTACGTTCTTGTCAAGTCGTTTAATCAGATTGCCCAGAACTTTGCCCGGACCGCATTCGATAAATGTAGTGACACCATGATCCAGCAGCCAGCGGACATTATCATGCCAGCGAACGGTGGATACGACCTGGGCCACCATGGCGTTTTTGATTTCGTCCGACGTGCCATGAGGCGTTCCGGAATAATTCGACAAGACGGGAACCGTCGGCGATCGCAACGGCATATCCTTCAGCATGGCTGCCAGGCGGTCGGCCGCGGGCGTCATCAACTCCGAATGGTAGGCGCCGGCAACCTTGAGTGGAATCGTTTTGCGGGCGCCGGCCGCCTGGGCGGCCGTCGCGGCGGCAGCCACCGCTTCGGATGGCCCGGATAAAACGACCTGATCGGCCGCGTTGATATTGGCGATTTGCACGCCGGCGGCTTTTGCCACCGGTTCGAGATCGGCGGGCGACATACCGAGAACCGAGACCATGCCGCCGGCGCGTCCGTCGCAGGCCTGCTGCATGGCGCGTCCGCGCAATTCCAGCACGCGCACGGTATCCTCGAAATCGATGACGCCGGCATCGAACAACGCCGTCCATTCGCCCAGGCTCAGACCGGCGACGGCGGCCGGCGCCAATTCCGGATATTCAGATCGCAACGCGGCGGCACACGCCGCGCTGACGGTAAAAATCGCCGGCTGACAGCGATCGGTCCGGGTCAACGCTTCGATCGGACCTTCGAAACACAGGCGCGCCATATCGTAACCCAATGTGTTGGAAGCACGCTCGAATAAGTTCGCGCACACCGGATACGATGCGACCAGATCCCGGCCCATCCCGACAAACTGTGATCCCTGACCGGCAAATACCAAGGCGGATTTTTCGTTCATAACCAATTCCTGTTTCAAGCGGTTTACCACCGCATCACCGTTGCCCCCCAGGTAAATCCGCCGCCGAACGCCACCATCAGAACCACATCGCCCGGCCGGATTTTTTCGTTACGGACGGCTTCATCCAGGGCAACCGGAATGGATGCAGCCGACATATTCCCGTAATGCTCCAAATTCATGTAAAATCGATCCATCGGTACGTTCAGTCGTTGACCGATGGCCTGTATAATGCGTAAATTGGCTTGATGTGGCACAATCCAGTCGACATCGGCCACCGTGAACCCGCATTGTTCCAGCGCACCGTTCGCGGCCTCCGCCATACAACGGACCGCGTGTTTGAACACTTCGCGTCCGGTCATTTTAAGGTAATGCATACGGCCGGCCAGGGTTTCTCCCGAGGCCGGGAAACGGCTGCCGCCGCCGGGTAATGTCAATAAATGCGCCAGATCCCCATCGGATCCGGTAACGGACGACAGGATACCGCGGGCGGGCGCGGTTGCGGGTTCGGCGCGCAATACGACGGCGCCGGCGCCATCGCCGAACAACACACAGGTATTCCGATCGTCCCAGTCGGTAAACGCGCTGAGTTTTTCGGCGCCGATGACTAATGCCGTGCGCATACGGCCCGCCAGCAGCAGATGGCGCGCGACTTCAAGGCTGTAGAGGAAGCCGGAACAGGCGGCCTCCAGATCGAAGCAGGTAGCCGCGGAGGCGCCCAACTGGCTTTGAACGAAGCAGGCCGTGCTTGGCATAAGCATATCCGGCGAGATGGTAGCGGTAACAATCAAATCCACCTCGGCAGCCGCCACGCCGGCGGCATCAAGCGCCTGTCGCGCGGCGGACGCCGCCAAATCCGATGTGGCCTGGCCGGAACGTGCAATCCGCCGTTCGCTGATTCCGGTTCGGGTCAGAATCCATTCCTCGGACGTATCGACGATGGTCTCCATCTCGGCATTCGTCATAATCCGTTCGGGCACATAGCAACCGGTGCCAACCATCCGCACGGTCAGGGCGCCGGCGCCGGCCGTCAACGACGGTGAAATCGGGGGCGCTGTATCAGGGAAATCGGTTTTCATGATGTCGTGTTCGTATGTTCCGTTTTCTTGATTTCGTTGACGATCAAATGATTCAATTGCTGATTCACCGATTCGGTTGCCACGCGAGCGGCATGGAATATCGCGCGTTCACTCGACGCCCCGTGGGTAATGATGCATACACCGTTCACTCCCAGCAACAAAGCGCCGCCGTACAGCTCGGGATCCAACCGTCGTTTGAGCGAGCCGAACGCCTTATGCGCCAGTAATCCGCCGGTTTTACGGAACAAACCGCGTGAAAATTCCTGTTTCAACCAGTACCCGATGGCATGCGCCACGCTTTCGCTGGTTTTCAGCACTATATTACCGACAAAACCGTCACAGACGGCGACATCGATTTCGCCGCGAAAAAGATCGTGTCCCTCGACGTTTCCCCTGAAATTCAAATTGCTGGTCTGTAATAACCGGTAGGTTTCACGGGTGATATCGTTTCCCTTGGCCGCCTCGCCACCGATACTCAACAGTCCGACTACCGGGTTGGTCTCGCCGAGGATTTCCCGGGCGTAGACGGCGCCCATGACGGCGAACTGACGCAACATGGATGGATCGCAATCCGTGGTTGCGCCGGCATCAATCAACACCAGCGGCCGTTTCTGGGTGGGCATTACCGTGGCAATGGCCGGTCGGTCGACGCCCTGCAATGTACGTAATTTCAGCGAGGCTGCCACCACGACCGCCCCGGTATTGCCTGCCGAGACGACGGCGTCGGCTTCACCGCGCTTGACTAAATCGACTGCGCGCCCGATCGAGCTGTCTTTTTTGCGACGGATGGCCTGCGCCGGCGCTTCCGCCATTCCCACGACTTCGGTCGTATGATGCACGACGATCTTGGGAGATACCGATGCGTGGCGCTTGAGTTCGCGTCGCACCGCGGTCTCATCGCCAACCAGGATTAAGCGCTCGATCGCGTGCAATTCCCCGGCAGCCTGTACCGCGCCGGCAACAACTTTCTCAGGCGCATAATCGCC
>PWZG01000590.1 GCA_003567575.1 PVC group bacterium
AAAGCGAGGCCTTTCTTAACTTCGATGTCGGGACGTTCGCCTCGGCCGTGACTGCCCGCCAACGCGAACCCATTCTGCCGGGATCCAGTACCGGCCGCGGCGTAGGTTCTCTTCCAGTTATCTTGCCACATCGGCGCTCCCCGCAAAAACACAAGGAATTATTTTCTCAGACAATATTCTAAACCCCCTATAAACATTGACTTTTACGACAACACCTTTTCGGGAGGTGGCGGTTTGCTCAGACCTCTGTACGCATGGCAAAACATCCTTTGAAAGATATTATCGGCGGATTGCAGTCTCAAGAACGACATCCAAACCATATCCGATCGGCAGGGCAGCTTCAATCTGATCCCTTTTTGTATGTCCCTTATCCCTATTTATCCCTTTCTTATCCCCTTTCTTTGCACAACACGCTCCCTTCAAATATCGGCTTGTATTCTTGGGTTGCTTCGTATAATTTCGTATCGCAACGGATCCAAGCATGAATTCAACCATTCCCTTATCGTGATGCCAAAGCCACTAACCCATTGGGAGTATTTCGATCGTGAAATCGGCGGTCCCTTGGCCGTTTGGCGCGCTGCGCCGGCTGACGCCGCCGCGCCGCCGGAATGGCCGTGGCGCCGCGTCACCGTGCCGCATTGCGCGACGGCGGCCGATTGCGTCGATCCCGACCGCCCCTACAGCCAGCATCCCGGCTGGTATCGGCATCGCCTGGATGTTCGCGGCGCGAACCGTTACGAACGACTGATTATCGAATGCGGCGGCCTGGGACAAACCGGCGAGGTCTATATCGATCATACCTGCGTCTACCGGCAGGATCTGGCCTATGATGCGTTTGAGGTCGATATCACCGATGCCGTGAGGGATTGGACGGCAAGCGGCGGCGATCCGGCGGCCGTCCGCTTGGCGATTCGCGTCGATAATTCGCGCGATCTCGACGCCCTTCCCAGTGATCTGGCCGATTTTCACCGCCATCGGGGGTTGTTGCGCCCTGTTGTACTGAATCGCCGACCGCCGATCGCCATCGGCGCCCTACGGCTCGCAAACGAATGCTGCGCCGTCGGCAGCGGCCGGATCGAATGCGCCATCCGTCTCGACGCCCATGCGGACACCGCGAACCCGGTTTCCATCCGCATTCAGCTTACCGATCCTGACGGGGCAACGGTGGTTGATCAAACGGAAGACCATGCGCTTTGGACCGGTTTCAAACTCGTCGAGCTACCCGCCGTCAATACCGTCCAGCCGTGGCATCCCGAGGCGCCCCGCCTCTATACGGTGCATCTTACCGTAAAGAGTGAATACGGTGAACATTCGGTCACCCGCCGGCTGGGATTTCGCCGTACCGCGTTCGAACCGCACGGTCCGTTTTTGCTGAACGGTGCGCGCCTGGAAATTCGCGGCACGCATCGCCACGAAGACGCCGCCGCAATTGGCGGCGCGTACTGTCCCATAACCTTGCGCCGGGAAATGCAGCAGATCAAGGCCATGGGCGCCAATGCCATTCGTCTCGGACATTATCCCCAGGACGACGCCGTCCTCGATCTCTGCGACGAATTGGGCATCCTTGTGTGGGAGGAAATTCCGTGGTGTCGCGGCGGAATCGGCGACGCAGCCTATCGCGAGCGGTTGAACCGGTCGCTGCGACGCATGATTGAACGTCATCGGCATCATCCCTGTGTCGTATGGTGGGGTTTGGGGAACGAAAACGATTGGTTCGGCGATCAGCCGCAACGCGATGAACACACCGTACGCAAGCAGCTCGCAACCCTTCATCGACTGGCAAAAACGCTTGATCCGCAAAGGTTTACGGCCATTCGCCGTTGTCATTTCGCGGCTGATATCGTGGATGTCTACAGTCCCAGCATCTGGGCCGGCTGGTATCGCGGCCATTACCGCGAATATCGCGCCGCGCTGGAAACATGGCGTGACAAGGTTTCCGCCATGGTCCATGCCGAATGGGGCGGCGACAGTCATGCCCATCGCATTCATGAAAATCCGTACCTCAATCTCGGCGGGGTGGCGTCCGCCGACGGACAATGCGACGAGCGGGACGGCGATTTTCAACGCCATGGCGGCGCGCCCCGTGCCGCCGCCGACGGCGATTGGAGTGAATCCTATATCTGCGATTTGATGGACTGGCATCTTAAGGAACAGGCCCAAATGCCCTGGATGACCGGCGGTTTCCAGTGGGTTTTCAGAGATTTCGCCACGCCGTTGCGTCCGGATAATCCCATTCCCTACGTCAACCAAAAAGGATTGATAACCCGCGATGGCCGGCCGAAAGACGCCTATTACGTGTTCCAGAGCCGGTGGGCAAACGAGCCCATGCTGCATATCCGCGGCACGACGATGCCCCTCCGTTGGGGACGGGAAGGAGAACCCCTGACCGTGAGGGTGGACAGCAATTGCGAACGGGTCCGGCTGCATGTTGACGGCGTGGATTACGGCGAACGCGCCCGGAATCCGCGCCGTTTCCCGGCTCAGGGATTATCGTGGGAAATCCCTTTTAAACCCGGCGCCATGCGCCTGTCGGCCGTCGGACATCATGCCGGCGGCGGCAGGGTTTCGCGGGAACTGTCGCTCAGCGTATATCCCGCCGGCTGGGGTCCGGAACATCGGCTCGAGCTGGCGCGCGAACCGTGCGAAACGGATCGGATTCGTATCCGTTGTCGCGTTCTCGACAAGCAAGGCCGCCTTTGTCTGGACAGCCGTCGCCTCTTGCGTCTGACCTGTTGCGGCGAGCTGTCTTTGCCGCCGGGCATCGGCGCCATGGGAGGCGCCGCCGTCGTCGAAGCCGCCACCGGCCAAGCGTGGTGGGATCTGGAGGAATCCGGCCCCGGCGCCATCGCGGTGAGCGCTCAAGATTTGCCGACCGTTGTCTTGCCTTTATCCTTGTCCGGCAACGTTTGAAGCTGACATGAAACAACACGGATTCCCTATTCAAATCACGCGTTGCGCTTTCAAGGAAGCGGGTCTGGACTACGGATTCAGTCCCCATACCCATGCCGATTATCAATGGTATGCGGTGCTTTCCGGACAGGTTTTGATGGAATATGACGGGGAATGCCACGCGATCGATCCGGATCAGTCGATTCTGTTTCCTCCGGGAATGTACCGCGCGCCACGGGCCGGCAAAACGGCGCCATGCTATTTCTATGTGAATTTCCGTAATCCCGGCTTGGAACTGAAGGCTTTCCAGGGCCGGATCATGAGCGCGACGCCGGATCTGCGATCCGACCTGCAAGCGGTCGCCATGGAGTTGCGTCAGGCGCCGGAAAGCAACACGACTGTTTTGATTTACGCGCTCGTCGTGCGAATGCTGGTGGGACTGAACCGGCTGGCCTCCCAAGGTCATGACGGCGTGCGCCATATCCTTTCGCCGCGCAATGTCAACTATCACGAACAACAGGTGCAACAGGTCGAAACATACATGAATCGAAACTTGCACCGCTGTCTTTCGCGTCGGGAATTGGCGCGCGCGGCGAACGTTTCGCCCGCCCATCTTGGACGTATTTTTCTGACGACGCTCGGTAAAACTCCCGGTCGCCGGCTTTCCGAACTGCGGATGGCGTATGCGAAGGAATTGCTCTTGAGCAGCACCTTGTCGATATCGCAAATCGCGATGGCGGCCGGTTACCAATCGTTCAGTCATTTCAGCAAGATATTTAAACAGACCTCGGGGATTCCTCCCTCCGAGTATCGTCGTTCCGATGGCCATATCTGGGTCAAATGAGTATACAACGCTATAATTTGCGCGTTTAGCGATAGTATTCGCGCGGTAGGTGTGGTATGATCTGCAAGAAAAGAAAAGGAGGATCACCATGAAGGGAACGAAACGGAAACTGACGGTGAACGGTCTTGGGATGCCGCGCGCGATACTGATGGCGGCGCTATGGATCGTGCCGTTGACGGCGTGGGCTCAGACAACGCGTACCTGGACCGGCGGCGGTGCGGACGCGCGGGCTTCGACGGCGGCGAATTGGTCGGGTGGCATTGCTCCGGATACCGGCGACCACATACGTTTCGACGATTCGCATCTTGGGAATGTATGGACGAATGCAACTTGGGATCTGGAGATCGAAGCGGCTTCGTGGACCCAAACGGTCGCTTATGCCGGCACAGTGACGTTCGAGACCCGCTATCCGGACAGTTGGCGGGAAGCCTGGGGATATGCTCCATTGGGAGCGACTTTAACGAATCTGACCATCACGGGTGACTGCCTGTTGGAAGGCGGTGTATGGACGCATACGGCCAATCCCGACGTCAACGATGATCGAAACCGGCTGGCCGTCCGGGTCGCTGGCAAGTTCACGCTGGACGCCGGCGCCCTGATCGATGTCAGCGGCGTTGGTTTCCGGGGAACCCGCGGACCGGGCGGCGGCAATGACTCAAGCCACGCCCATTTGACGATTGGCGCATCGCACGGCGGACAGGGCGGCCATGGCGCGGACGCCGGTGGTCCGTCGCAAACCTACGGTTGCTTTGCCACGCCGCTTCGCCTTGGTAGCGGCGGCGGAACACATTCCGGCGGCTCACGCGGCGGCGGCGCGGTTGACATCCGCGTAAACGGCGCCGCAACGCTTAACGGCGAGATTCTGGCAAACGGTATTGTAGGACACGGTTGGCGTCCCGCTGGCGCGGGCGGGTCGATTTTTCTGCGCGCCGCATCGCTGACGGGCTCGGGCCGGATGGAAGCGTACGGGGCCTCGGCGCGTACCGGTGGCGGCGGCGGACGGCTTGGCGTTCACCTGTCGGCGACCAATGATTTTGATGCCGTCACGTTCGACGCCTCGGGCGGAAACGGCGCCGGGGGCGAAGACAATCGTGCCGCCGCCGGCACGATCTATTTGCAGGGTATCGAGAACGGCATGACGGTCGCTGAACTGCGGATCGATAACCAAGGCCTGGCAACCGTGCCCGGCTGGGTTTCCACCTCGCTTCCCGCGGATATTTCTGAAGGGACGGAGTCCATTCACGAAGCCGGAGAATTCGCCGCGCTGATGATCACCAACGCCGCACAGGCCCGTCTAAGACATACGCTGCGCATGCGGGATCTCACCTGGATCGCCGATGACGCGCGCCTGGATTTGCCCTATGGCCTGGCGTTACTGCTTGATACCGATCGGCCCGCCGGATTCCCCGACCTGTCGTCTCCCACCACCGATCCTGTTCAGGTTCCCGCATCGCACGGTGAAGGTTGGATATATCCCGAGAACGGCATGATGATCTGGGGTGACCAATCGTACGAATTACCCTTCTTTGCCTGGGGCGGATCCAATGGTACGATCGATAATTACGATGCCGAAGCGGTTTATGCCTTTCAAAGTAATCTGACGATCACCGCCGTTCCCGATGCGGGGTACGATTTTATCCGCTGGATCGGTTCGCTGCCCGGGGAAGCGGACCCGTTCGATCCGGAATTGACGTTGACCATTATTCCGGATTTGCATTTCATGGCGCTGATGGCCGCCTCTGCCGGTACCCGCACCTGGGTCGGAACCGGCGCGACGGCTTTGGCAAGCAACGATGCGAACTGGTATCCGGAGGGCGCGCCCCAAAACGGCGAACATATCGTTTTCAATGAGGCGAGTTATTCGCAGATGACCTGGGATACGGGAATTAGCGATCCTACCGAACGTTGGCAAGCCTGGATTCATCATTCGGTGGATGTGACCTGGGATCATGATGTGACGGCCGCTTCATGGACCCAGACCGAACATTATACCGGCACGGTCACCTTCGACACCCGTTATCCTGA
>PWZG01000537.1 GCA_003567575.1 PVC group bacterium
CGGTCCTCCCGGGCCGTTCTCTTCGTGATTGTTGATGAAAAAACCCTGGGAAAACGGCGCAGGAGCACCGTTCTACGGGAAGCAACATCCGGCAGCAGGCTACTTTCCCGTGAACGGTTACCAATTGAAAAGAAGGAATTTTCAGTGCGTTACTGTCGCGCGATATCAAGACCGAAGACTTCATTCAACGGGAGGATCGCATGAGAAGACGAATAGTTCGGCGTATTCGGAAATCAGCATGGGTAAGCGGTGTCGCCGTTTTAAGCTTTGTACTGACGGTCTCCGTCTTATGGGGCAGGGATACGGAAACCGGTTATAGAGGATTTTTCTGGAGGGTTGATTCGGAATCCACCAGCGTTTACCTGTTCGGTTCCATTCACGTTGGAACACCCGAATTATATCCTCT
Organism: PVC group bacterium; assembly: GCA_003567575.1. Taxonomy (GTDB): domain Bacteria; phylum Verrucomicrobiota; class Kiritimatiellia; order CAIKKV01; family PXCX01; genus PXCX01. Next base: position 407 of record PWZG01000537.1, read on the forward strand.
GCACGAACTTATCGAGAGAACGTTTCATGAATCGGACAAATTGGCGGTCGAAGCCGATATCCGGCCCGCGACGCAGATGGCGGCGCTGCCATTTTATGTAGCCGCAACCATGCTTCCGGCGGACACATCGTTACGCAACGAATTGCCCGACGACATTCGCGCATTACTCGACGATTATATCCGGGATGCCGCGCCCATGTACGGCCTCGCAATCGACCGCATGCGACCCTGGGCGGCTGCCATGATGGTTACCATGACGGAAATTCAAAATGCCGGGTTCAAGCCGGAGTGGGGCGTCGACTTGTATTTTTTGAATCAGGCCGAAAAAGCCGGCAAAGAAATCATCGAACTTGAAAGTGTTGAGCAACAGTTGGCGTTATTTTCCGAATTATCGCCGGAGGTACAACAATACATGCTGAAAAGCATTCTGCAGGATCGATCCGAGATTGCGGAATATGCGCAGGCAATGATCCAAAGTTGGAAAACAGGGGATGCCGAGACGTTGCACCACGAATTTATGCGACAATATGCAGACTATGAAGAACTGGCGCCGCTGAAAAAAGCAATGTTGACCGATCGCGATGCCAAAATGACTGAAACCATTCAAACATTTTTGGAGGGTCAGGACACGGTTTTCATCGTTGTCGGCGCCGCCCATTTGATTGGCGAGGAAGGAATTATCGCGCGTTTGAAAAACAATCCGCGATTAAATGTCGTCCCATTGAAAGATGGAACCTTAGAATAATGATAAATGGTCTCTAGCCGTTCACGCGGTATAACGCGCGGCTATAGGTAAAGAGAAGGTTACCCTTGACCATTGCAGGGAATACAGGGAACGGATTATCGGTTATGGTATTCGAATGTTACAACAAGATTCGATATTACATAAGAGACAAGCATTGTGCCGGGTTGGCGCTGGGATGTTTTGTATTCTGGTTGGCGCTTGCGCGCGATATCAGTACGGGTTCGCTCATTGCAGCGGCGGTCATGTCGCTAACGGCTGCCCAGTTCGCCGGAAGACCGTTCAGGGGGGCGCAAGGCGAACGTTTCGGGCGTCTTCTGCTGCGTCCCGACCTGCTGGCGCTGTTGACCGCGCTGTTAATGGTGCAGAGTTATATGGCGGCATTCGCGTTTATTGCGCGTATGTTGAGCGGACGTTATCAGCCGGGCGTCGTTCGCATTCGGACCCGTCTTGAAAGTCCGCTGGGCCGCGCCATGCTGGCCAACATGATCAGTTTGGTTCCTGGTACGTTGTCGTTATGGATGGAGGACCGTAATATTTACGTGCATTGGTTTAACATCAAAACCACGCACGGAACGCGTGCCGGCGATCTGATGAAACGCCCGATCGAACGCTTGTTGGCTCGTCTACTTGGATGAATGCGGGAGTTATGGAATGAGCACGGTAATTTTCGTATTGATTGGCTTGGCAGCCATAAGCGGCTGGCGCTTGTTTGCAGGGCCATCGTTTCAGGATCGGTTGCTGGCGGCTAACCTGATTTCGGGGCAGATTGTATTGATGATGTGTTATTTCGCCGTACACGAAGGACGCAGTTTCTATTTGGATGTCGCCATGATATTTGCCTTGTTATCGTTCGCCGAAGTCATTGCCTTCGTCCGCTTCGGCACGGTGTTCAGTGAAGGGAACGCAAAATGATCAGCGCTTTCTTGATCGCTTTGGGATTGCTATTGATTTTTTTCGGGGCATTAGGGACAATCATCCTGCCTGACCTTTTTTCCCGTTTTCATGCCGCGACCAAGTGCGGCGTAACCGGGACGGTTACCGTCCTGCTGGGCCTGATGGCGAGGGCCGATGGCGCCGATTACCGGGTTCGTTTGTTGTTCATCATCTTGTTCATTCTTCTGACCGCTCCGTTGATTCCGCATGTGCTGGGCGTGTCATACCTGCGCGATACACGGGATAAAGAGGGTGGGGGAGACATGTCATGACGGGCGGTATGGTCCATGGGTTACTGGGTTTAATGTTGATACTGGCGTTCGGCGTGGTGTTCGCGCGCAGCCTGTTGATCTCGTTGATTACACTCAGTTTGTTCAGTATGTTGCTGACGATGCAATACCTCATGATGCATGCGCCGGATGTGGCGTTGACCGAAGCCACCTTGGGCGTGGGATTGTCGCCACTGGTTTTTTTGGTGGCTATACGTAAAACCGGGATTACAACACATGATAAAACTCAAGGATTATCTGGGACCGGAAACGGTGATCCGGATGAATACCGTCGACCACGATGAGATTGTCGGGCGACTGGTCGGCATTTGCTTGCGCGATGCGCCGCCGGCTTCTCGAACCGCATTACAGCAACGGGTACTCAAAACCATGGCCATGAAGGACCAGGGATTGGGCGCCGGATTCGCTATTAGTCATGCGCGCATTGACGATGTCGACAAAATAAGCGTGGCTGCCGGATTGCTTCCGCGACCGATACGATTTGCCAAATGGCCGGGTATTCACACGGTGTTTTGCGCGATTATTCCATCCGGCAAGGCGGCGGCATATCTCGGGTTCATGGCGCATTTGTGTCGCATGCTGGCGCAGCCCGATCCGCGCGCGGCATTCGTCACGGGCGATCGCGACCGGATTTTACAATGCATTGAATTGTTCGACGCGTAGAGGTGTGACGGTGTGGTTATTCTTTGCCATTCTTAAAAACGAGACAGTAACCGAGAAAATGCTCTCCGCCATGCTGGAACTGGAATTGACGGATGCGGCCGTAGTCGATGGCGAAGCCGTTGAAAACATGGCGGCGCGAACGTTTGAACTGTTCTCGGAAGTCGGCAGGCTTTTCAGTGAACGGCTGCGATATAACCGGGTACTGATCTGTAAATTACCCGATCGTTCCGTGGCCGACGACCTTGCGCGGCTTTGCCGTGATGACGGCCTGGATTTGACCGATCCGGAAACCGGTTTTTTTATGATGATTCCTTGCGAACCATGGCCGTGAGGCAGTATGGCCCTTACTCCAAACGCTTACGCCATTTACTTACTCTATTCCCTTACGCTATTCCATTACGCTAATCAATCTGAAGAACAACCAGGTAAAAACGTGTATTTCTTCCAAAAAGGCTCGCTAAAAAACCCATGATGGAATTAAGAGATTCAGCGATCGTTAATATTTCGTTGCAGGCGTTGTTTCCGCTGGTCGTACTGTTCAGTTTTCAATTATTCTCGTACGGCGCATCGTTTCCCGGCGGCGGATTCCAGGCCGGCGTGGCATTCGGTACGATCGTCGTCATATTGGAAGTGGTGCGTGGCGCGAGGATTTACGATAACGATGTTTATATCGGCATGGAATTGGTTGGCGTGATGTTGTTATTGTTTTTTTTGTTCGCTGGACTGTTTTTATCCGGGAAACCGTTCGGCGCATTTTACGCGATGAAAACTGCCGGCCTGCTCTTTTCCAGCGTGTATATCTGGTTATTGAATCTGGCCATCTACCTTGAAGTGGCCGGTTCGATCGTCCTTATCTTCCGGTATTTTATCGAGTGGGAAAATGAAACCATCGCCGCTTAAATGGTTGACGCTGGGTTGCCTGGGTATCCTGCTGGTGTGCGGGTGGGGCCGCGGCGCCGTCGTGCCGCTTCCAGGTGTTCAAACAATCATCGCCGATTTTGTCGATATCGCGCGAACCATGAATATACGCAATATGGTTTCCGCCATATATCTTGGGCCGCGTCTTGGCGATACGCTGCTCGAAGTCATGGTGGTGGTGCTGGCCGTATACGGCATGAAATTCGTGAGGGAAACGTTGTGACGCTTGTCCTGCTGATAGCGGCGGTGGCCTTGTATGGATTGATTGTATCCGACAACCTGATCCGCAAGGTGATGTGTCTGGCCATGCTGGAAAGCATGGTCATCCTTGTCTTTCTCGGGGCCGGTTATGTGGAAGACGGTCTGGCGCCGATTCTGAGCGAGAATGTCGCGTTGACCGTCGATCCGTTGCCCCAGGCGCTGATGCTGACAGCGATTGTGATCAGTGTTTGCTTCAATTCATTGGCCCTGGCGTTCATAGTCCGCGTGCACCAGAAGCATCATACCCTGGAGGTATCGCGTCTCAATGATCTCTGAGCGACTGTTGATCGTGTTCCCGTATGTTCCGCTGACGGCGCTGATGCTGACGGCAACGTTACGGTTTGTGACGGGGCACGATATGTCGCGGCTAATGCTGCGTGTTGCGCAAGCCGTACAACTGATCGCGGGCACAATGTTGATCATCCGGTTCGCGTACTTGGACGATACCGTGCTTGAAGTGCCGCTGAGCGTCTGGCAACATTCGATCCTGCTGCGGTTCGATGCATGGAAAATGTATTTCATGACGGCATACCTTGTGCCTCTGTTGTTGTCGTTTTTGCGGCGGGACGAATGGCGCAATCCGACATTACGCATGGTATTCATGTTTTATCTCGGCGGTTGCAGCAGTTTGATCGTGGCCGGCGATGTATTCAATTTTTTCGTCGCGTATGAACTTATGATCATGGCGGCCTACGTGTTGGTGGCGGCGCGCGGCCGGTATTTTGCCGCCGTCAGATACATGTTTTTCGGCGCCGCCAGCTCGGTGCCGTTTTTGGCTGGAATCATCGTGTTGTATCGCACCAGCGGTTCGCTCGCCTTTCCGCAAGCCGAGATGATGGCTGCCTGGCCGGAAGCCAATCTGGCTTGGATGCTGCTCTTTTTCAGCGTCGCGTTTATGATTAAGGCCGCTTTTTTTCCCGTGTCCGCCTGGGTTGCCGCCTGCCATTCCGCGACAGTACCGGTCATGTCAACGTTTCTGGGATCGTTCACAATTTTCAGCGGCATTTACGGGATGGTATACCTCGTGTTACAACCCGCGCTGGCGGCCGGTTTCGAACCGGCGATAATGTTTCTTCGCTGGATTTCCATGGCTACACTGCTGGGATCCGGACTGTTCCTCTTTTATGAACCGGATCTGAAACGTTGTGTCGCCGGCAGTACGGTGTATACGATCGGCGGTATCGGACTGCTGTTATCAGGCGGTTCGATCGACGTGGCGCTTGCCTATATGGTCGTACACGCCGCTTATAAATCCGCGATGTTTCTGATCGTGGACCGCCTTGCGACGGATGACGGTTTACATGTACGCGGCGATCTGTCTTACCTGCTGGCGGGCGGTATCGCCACCGGTATTGTCGCCGGCTTGTTCCCCGGCATGGTGCATTTCCTTAAAATGAATATTGATGAGCATTCAGCGATTTATCAGACGGTCGGATTGATCGCCATGACGATGTTTCTCGGCGGATTCCTGAAGTTCCGCTACCACTTGACTATCGGGGACGGTGAAACCCGGAC
>PWZG01000187.1 GCA_003567575.1 PVC group bacterium
CTCGCTCCAATTGGCGGGATTGAACCAATCCGTACCGTCCGTTCCCTCCTACAAGTTGGTGACCGATCCCCACGCGGTTCGCCCGCCGAGGATGGTCAGGAGACTGATTACGATAATCCATTTCCGTCTCGTGCCTTGCATGATGCGCTCCTCCTGTTTTGTGATTCCCGATAACCGGCTATCCGTAAGGGTTGCCGGTCGGGGAATCGGTTGCTTTGTCCTGTCATTCCATGGAATTGGATTTAATCCAGATATTGGTGAATACCGCCGGGTAACACCCTGAAGGGGCGTTCCTGCATGTCTTCCGTCATTTCCTCGCGCTCTGCCTCGCTCAGGTCACGACTGAAAATCCGCGGACTGCCCCGAGTCCACGTATCGGGGTCGTCTTCATGATTCCGCGCGTGCGGTTCCTGTGCCAGGGGCGCGTGATAAATCCGGGCGCGCGCTTCGCCATTCTCCACAAGCGTAACGGCGCCATACAGGTTATCGAGTCCGCTGAACCGGAAAACGAACAGCGTGATCGCATACAGTATCCATACTCTTCTTTCCCTCATGGTTTACGCCTTTCATGTTTGCCCGTTCTGTCAAAGCTGACAGGATGCTTTCTTGTCCAATCCTTTTCCCTGTAGGGGCTCGAACTTCGGAATGGAAACCTTGTCGGTCACATCGTCAAAAACCACGTTTACCTTCATTCCGATCGTTACCTTCAGCGGATCGACATTGATCACATTCGAAATCATTCGCACCCCTTCTTCCAGTTCAATAATAGCATAGACATAGGGAATATCCGACGCGAATCCCGGATGCACGCCTTGACGGTATATAATCGTGTAACTATATACACTACCAATACCCAATGCCTTTCGCCATTGCAGATTTCTCGATAGACAACCGGGGCATACCACGCGTGGAAAATGTATTTTCCGTCCGCACGAACCGCATGATTGAAATACAAGTTCGTGCCTGCGCGCCGCCTCCCAGTATGGCTTGGATTCCGGAGATTCACCCGGTAAAGGTTTTGCATATTGACTTGATACGGTCATGTCTGCTGTTCCTTGTTATGGTATTTGATTGCCGAAAATCAGCGTACATTCGTTTGCCATCGAACCGCCGTTGCCGTTCACGAGACCAAACCTTGCGCCTTCCACCTGAAGCGCACCCGCCCGCCCCATGAGCTGGCGCGCCGCTTCCACGGTGCTCAAAAAATGGCATGCGCCCATGGGCTGGCCTCTTCCCAATTGTCCGCCATCCGTGTTGACCGGTAATTCACCCTGATGCGTCAGATTCGCGTTTTCGACAAATTTCGCTCCCTGGCCCTTTTCGCAGCAGCCAATGTCTTCGAGTGCGATGATGACGGTAATCGTATAGCAGTCGTACAACTGGACAAAATCCATATCCGCAATCGTCAAGCCGGCCATGGCGAAGGCTTGCGCGGCGGACTTTTTGATCGGCGATGTCGTCAACGACGGATTCCGTCCATAGGCGGGGTTCCACATGCCACGATCAATGCTTTGTCCTCCGCCGAGCAGATAAACCGGCGGGTTATTGGACCGTCCGGCCGCTTCGGCTGATGTCAACACCACGGCGGCGGCGCCGCTGCACGGCATGACAATTTCGAACATGCGCAGCGGATCGCAAATCATCGGGGAATCGATGACCGCTTGCCGGGATACCGGAGTCTTGAGCAATGCATTGGGAAATTTCGACGCGTGATAGCGTGCATTGACGACAACCTGCGCAAACGGTTCCTCGCCTACGCCAAATTCATGTTTGTAGCGCTGTTTGATCAGTGCGTATGCCGAATTATCGAGCATCGAACCGTAAATGCTGTCGAAATCATGCACGAACGGAATGACGGCTTGGGCGTCATACGGGAATATCCGGCCGGGTTTCATGGCGGAACCGCCGACCAGCAGTACCGTATGGCATAATCCGGCGTTGATGGCCGCAGCCGAATACAATATCGCCGCCGCGCCGGCGGCGCCGCCATGATAAAGATTATCGATAAATCTCGGCTGAAGCTGAAGATATTCCGCCATATCCATTCCCCAACTCGGTGTTTGTCCCAAAGGCGGCAGCGCAATCAGCCCGTCAATATCCTCTTTCCGTATGCCCGCGTCCTCGATGGCCAGGATGGCGGCATGGCATTGCTCCGTATGGTTCGATCGGTTTTCGGAATCGCGCGCCTTTGCGAATTCAGTCTCACCATATCCAATAATTGCGGTCTTGCCTCTGATGCTCATGATCTCCCGCCTTGCATTTTACTCTCAATCGTGAATTTCAAATCCATTTGGCTAGTTCTTGACGTCAGTCCTTCCCGTCCGTTGAGGATGCGAACATCCAGCACGGACAACCCTTGTTTGTGTACCTTGACCGGATTCAAGTCCACCTCCCGGATCGCGGGATTCTCGAAGAGCATTCTTGAAACGTTGACCAACGCCGTTTTCAGGCCCGCCAAATCGACCGCCGGTTTCCCCCTGATACCATTTAACACGGCGAATCCCCTGATCTCCCGAATCATTTCAACGGCTTCTGTCTCATCAATCGGGCAGATTCTGAACGAAACGTCCTTAAGCGCTTCGACGAATATACCACCCAGTCCGAACATAATGACCGGACCGAAAACCGGATCGCGTAAGCCGCCGATAATCACCTCTATGCCTTCTTCCGTGTCCATCTTGCCGACCAGAACACCGGTAATCCTGACGTTTCCGTCATACCGGTTCGCGTTGGCGATAATCTCATCGAATGCTTTTTCAACCGCGACAGCATCATGCAACCCCAATTGAACGCAACCGGCATCCGACTTATGCAAAATATTCCTGGAAACAATCTTAAGTACCACCGGATACCCGATCCGGGCGGCCACGGCGACGGCATCCCTTTTGCATTGTGCCATTCCTTCCTCCGGATACGGCAGATGATAAGCATCAAGTATTTTCTTGGCCTCCGGTTCCAGCAAGAAACCTTCGGCATCTTGAAACAGGTCCGTGAAGTCCCCGCCTGCGGCTGACACGGGCGGGCCGATGCCGAGCAACGGTCCCGATCGATACTGTCGGTACGTGACCATCGCGGCCATCGCCTTTACGGCGTCATGATGATCAAGAAACAATGGGATGTGGTGTTCTTTCAAGATTCCGATCAATTCGGAGTCGTGAAAAGCGAAATAGGTGTAGATCAACACCGGTTTGTCGGCGGCGGAGATCAGCTCGCACATGCGCATCACATACTGCCGCTCCTGTCCGATCATGTCGGGATTGATCGTGGAATAACCGGCGAATCCGCCGACCACGAGCACTCCGTCGATCCGGTCATCGTTCAATGCAATTTCGGTTGCTTCCACCACGTTTCGCCAACCCGCCAAATCGACGGGATTGGCGGCCGATCCGTTGCGTGGAATGATTTTTCTCAATTCTTCATGTGCCGATTCCGAAAGTTCGGGCACATCAAGACCTTGCGCGATGCAGGCATCGCTGGTAATCGCGCAGTCGCCACCGCCCTGAGATATAATGCAAACCTTGTTACCCCGCGGCAACTTGCCCTGGTTGAGTGCAAGCAGCGCCGAGGTCAACCCGGTAAAATCATCGACCTCGATCGCGCCGCACTGCGCCATCGCCGCGCGGAAGATGTCATCGTTGCCTGCGATGGATGCGGTGTGACTGGCAACCACGTTGGCGCCTTTCTCCGTGCGACCGCTTTTGATGACCAGAACGGGTTTGAACGTTACGGTTTCACGGACTTCCTCCATAAACAGCCGTCCATCGCGTAATCCCTCGATATGGACGGCAATTGTTTTCGTGCCGGGATCTTCACGAAAATACCGGATGAAATCATGCGCCTGCAGATCGGCTTGATTCCCGATATCGACCACATATCGGAAACCAAGACCTCGCGCGGATCCCGGCAGGGTGAGCGATGTCGTTAAATTACCGCTTTGCGTTAACAGCGCCGTATTGCCGGGCTTGATGAATCCCGCCTGGACAAGATCCAGGTTCACCGGTGCGCAATAGTATCCCAGCGTATTCGGACCGATGATGCGGGTTCCTTTCTGTTTCGCGTAGGCGATCAGTTCTTCAAGTTCTTCCTGGTATTTCCTCCCGTCTCCATCGTTCTGTTCGGCAAAACCCGACGACAGAATCACAATTCCGGAGACGCCTTTTTTTACGCAATCGCCGATGGCCGCGCCCACCGCCTGTTTGGGAAGCGCGATCAGCGCGACATCGACGGCGGTGGGCGCATCCAATACATTGGGATAACATGGCAGGCCCAGAATAGTGTCCGCACCGGGATTAATCAGATATAGTTTGCCCGCATATCCCTGCCGAATCGCAATCTTGGTAATGAGATGCGAAAAACTGTCTGGTTTCCGCGAGGCTCCGACGATCGCCACGGAATGCGGATTCAGTATGCGATGAAGAATGTTGTCCATGTCCATATCCTTGGCAGTAATATCATGGAAGATAGAGCCGAAAAAGACACTGTCTTCACCCCACCCTTAGTCTTCCAATGCTCTTAGTCTTCCGTCTCTTCCGTCACCGGCGGCTGGGGATAGTTCAGGACGCCAAAACAACCGAGTTCGCGCGGCCCGGTATTCAAGTGTTCCTTGATCATGTTACGGATTCCGGGATGGTTTGTTTCGCCGAGCGCTTCATCGGACCAGCCCAGCATATCCCTATAGCGCTCGATATAGTTTTGCATCAAACATTGAGCCGCATCCGGATTGTCATGGCATTCAGCGGTCGAAAACAGGCTACCGTCAGGCGATTCGGCCACGCAACACCAGGTCGTATCGGCAAAAGCCCATTTCCCGTCGACATGGAATTCGCTTACGGCATGTCCCGAACCGCCTCGGTAGAAGAGGAAAATCAGTCTGGCCGGTATCCCGATTACCTGACAGAAACGCACGAATACCCTTGCCTGTTCGTTGCACCAGCCGGCGCCCGACTCCAGCAATTCTTCATCGTAAAGACCGCGGTCCTTTGGCACTTGAAGCCCGCACGGCGGCGCGCCGGGATGGGGTACGGTTGCGGGAATAAGTTCCCGCAAAATCGCCAGCGCCCGGTCGCGGGACGATTCGAAACGCTCGGTAACGGAAGCGACCATGGCCTCGAAACGCGGCAGCGTTCCCCTCCGGTAAGGTACTTGTAGCGGAGTATATTCCCCGTAAAGATATGCCGCCGTTTCCGGACGGTAGGCGATAAAATGATTCGTCTGCCAGTAATCAATCCCCCGCACCTCCCGACCGAGTATGGCCGGTTTGTCCGAGCCCGGACCGATCAGCCCCGGTGAACCCCGGTAGGGTTCAACCCATGCCGGCGCGGTTTCCTTCACCCAGTCCGGGCAGTTATAACGTCTGTAAAAGGTTCTTTCCACAACCGTATCTCCTGATATAGTGATCCATTTATTCCTGCACGTCTGACCATAAGGCTCAGCGACCCTCCTCCGTCGTGTAGAACATTGCCGGCCCCACCAGTCCGCCGGTCCCGAGTTCATTCGTGCCCGGGCGAAAACTTCGCACCGTCACCACGTTGGGTTCACCGTGACGGATGGCGTCGCTGACATCAAACTCGAACGGCCGAAACGCGGAGCCATAGGCATCCAGATCGAACTCGGCGCCGTCATGGTTGGCGCCGACCCACGTACCATTCACCCAGACCTCGGCCGTATTGTCAACGCCACTGAACCAAAGTTTCACCGGGCGGTTCTCAAAGCCCTCCGGAA
>PWZG01000421.1 GCA_003567575.1 PVC group bacterium
AGCGCTTGCGCGGTCGCCCGCGTACACCGGGGTACGGGCGACGGTAAACCGTCCGTCATGGCGCGGAGCGTCGCCTCGGCGCCGGCCGCCGATGCGCGACGAGGGCAACCGATCCGATAAACGCTATGCCGATTTGATTTCATTTTCGAGAGCATTAAAGTCTTCCCTGCTCTTCCTTCTACTAATCACACAACGTAACACGGCAAAAAATAAAGTCAAGCGCAAAACGAAGATTTTTTCTTTTGAGGCTCTTGCAAAACCTTGGAATACGGAGGCGCCAAATAGTAGACGAGGCGTCCCGCCGCGGCAATGGAAGAGAACCTATATATGAAGCCTTTCAAAACCGCTTGGTTACGTGTCAAGGATTATTTGCACGGGCCGGCTTCTTGTAACCTATACTCGGTTTCTTCTTCAAGCGCCTGCTAATACGCCACATGCAATTTTCCAGGCCCCGATATTGCGCATACGGGAAAGTTTTATTTCGTAGGAGCGACAAAATCATGATTCGACAAAATCATTTCGGAGAGGGATTTGGTGTTGAAAGGGCGAACCGTCCCCGGTGAGCCGTGGCCATGTGTGCCATTGGAGTAGGTGTTTGGAGTAGGTGTTTGGAGTAGGTGCCTGGAGTAGGTGTTTGGAGTAGGTGTTTGGAGTAGGTGTTTGGAGGTGGATGCGTGCGGGTTTGAATCAGGTTTTGTATCCCGGATTTTTTAGGAAATAGCCAAATTTATTAAAGGAAAATCTTTTTCACGCCTACGCCATCCACTTACTCTAATCCACCTACTCCATCCACTTACTCTTTTTCCCCGATTTGCATTAAGGCTTATAGCCTGATATTATCTCTTCTTGAAGCAACCGACCCGCCTTCGCCTAGCCTACGGCGTGGCTTGGCGAAGCGAAGGTTACCCTTGGCAGGCGTGTCTATGGACCCATGGATCGAAGAATTAAAGCATCTGATTCCGGTGTTACTGGCAACCAAGACACCCTGGATCATGAGCGTCATGATCCTGACGGGCGTTCTGCTGTTTGTCCTGGTTTTCGTCAAGCTCGGCGACATCATGAGTTTCCCGAACAGCAACAGTGTGCATGCATTGATCGTGCTTATCCTAACACTGGTTGCCCTGTTGGCGGCGACCATTGCGGCGCGTTTGATTTTGACGCCGCAATATGGCGCCTGGCCGGAACGTGTGGCGCCGTTTGTCGGTCTAGCGGTTGCGGCGCTGGTCTCCCGGTTGATTACGCGAGCCAAATATTTTCGTAATTTACTGGCGTTAATTCTCAGTCTGGCGGCAGCCGCGGGTATCATGGTCATAGCACATGCTGCGGCTTATGCGGTGACGACGGGAGAACGTTCGATGGACCGCTTGCGGGATCGCCAGGAAGAGACCGGCGATTTCTTGCGGGATTAAGGTTTTGTGGGTTCCGGCATCACGGGCAAGTCGAGCATTCGCCCTTCAACCCGCGAACGGTCGGCATAAAATCCCAGCAGATGTCCGTATATCGAGTCTTCAAGCGACGTGGCGGAAAGCGAGGTGGGCGCGCCGCGCAAACGGTTCACGAAATCGGCGACCAGCCGTTGATCCCCGCCGCCATGACCTCCGAAAGCGCCGGTCATATCGCCACCCTGTTTGCAATCGATTTCCTCTTCGGCATACTCGCGGCCGGGCCTTGGATCCATGCGGCGGATCGTAAAACGGCTTTCCCCCATGTTGCCCTGGATTTCTCCCAGCGTGCCAAGTAGGTGCAGCGACCGTTCCGGTTTGGCTGTGCCGCCGACCATGTTCAATGTCGCGGTCGCGCCGTCAGCGAAATTGACCACCACGGACTGATGATCGACAACCGTATTGTCACATTTCCAGACACAGCGACCGAATGGATTATTCATTTTCAACGACGCGATTTTCTGTTCGATGGTTGGATTCTCGATATGTTCAAGTGAATCCCAGACGTAAAACCGCCAACGCTCCGGATGATCGATATAATGTTTGCGGGCCGAGTAGAGGCAATCGGCCTCGATCGGACAATCCACCAGACAACGTGTTCCCGCCCCGGCCGGCGCCCGTTCGGGACGGAACTGATAGTTGCTACCGAAACTGGCAACTTGAATCGGCGCAACGCCGCTTTTCATCCATGTCAGGAGATCGAGATCGTGACACGATTTGGCCATCAGCATCGTCGAACGGCAGGTGTCCTCGCGATTCCATTTACCACGCACATAACCCACCGCGTGATGGTGATACGAGACGTGTTCCGTGGCTTGCACGTTGAGTATGTCGCCAATTTCACCCTCAATAACCTTGTGCCGGATGGTCGCGTAGAACGGTGCGTAACGCAAAACATGACAAATCGCCACGCGACGGTCGTAACGGCGAGCGGCCTCGACAAGTTTCCAGAGTTCCTTCTCATGGGTCGCAAATGGTTTTTCCAGCAACAAATGGTAACCGGCGGCCAATAACGGCAGGGATGTCGGCACATGTTGATGATCCATGGTGCCGTTGATCGCGAAGTCGGCGAATTTAGGTTCTTGGGCCAAGGCTTCAGCCGTTTGATAACAGCGTTGCGCCGGCAAATCATAAATCCGCGCCACCTGTTCGCGTCGCAACGGGTTGGGATCGGCGACACCCACGATTTGCAACGCTTCAGGATGTTTCCGGGCATAGTCCGCCATGACCAGCGATCGGTGACCGGCGCCGACCACGACGGCTTTCAAAGGTTGTTCGGCGGGTTTGTGCGCTGGGCATTGCATATCGGAATCGTGAACCTATAGTTTTTGTTGCATTCCCAAAAGCCTGGCGCCCGCGGCCGGCCGAACCGGCAGGGTGATACAAGGGTGATGATGTCCGCGGTTATAAACAGCGGCGACATGTTGCGCCACCGCATCCAGGGATTCCGGTTCGACCAGCAAGACGGAGCCGCCTCCAAATCCGCCGCCGGAAAGGCGCGCCCCCAGTACGCCGTCGGTATCGCGTGCGATGGCAACCACATCATCAAGTTCAGGACAGGAATTCTCGAAGTTATACCGCGAACTTTCGTGCGATGCAAACATCAGTTGGCCGAATGCGGCAATATCCGCATCGCGCAAACAGTTTGCGCCGGCAAGTACCCGTTCGTTTTCGCCGATCACGTGCAAGGCGCGTCGTGCCGCGGTATCGTCAAGACCGGCGCGATATCTTTCCCAATCGCTGGAACTGACATCGCGCAAGGCGGTAATATTCCGTTCCGGCAACACGGTGGCGAAGTGGGTTGCGGCACGCCGGCATTCCTCGCGACGACGGTTGTATTCCGAATCGACCAAGCGGTGTTTGACCCCGGTATTAACTACGAGAAACCGCAATGCATCACCGGCGGGAATCGTTTCGACAGCCAAGCTGCGGAAATCCGTTTTGACCAGACGATCCGGTTGACCGAAAATACTGGTAATCTGATCCAGCAACCCGCATTGGACGCCGGCAAACCGATGTTCGGCTGCCTGCCCGATTCGTGCAAGATCCAGCGGCGGGATGTCTCGTTGGCATAGCGCCGCCAATGCCAATCCGGCTGATATTTCCAAGGCCGCCGAACTTGATAATCCGGCGCCGAGCGGGACATTGCCCAGAAACAATCCCAGGAATCCGCGCGACGGCGATTCGGCGTCGGTCAATCCGGCCCAGACACCTTTGACATAATCAGCCCACGGCGCTTGCGGATCGGGTCGCGGCGAGGCAGCGGGGAAGACGACCTGTTCGCGGACATCGCCGGCGACAACCCGGCATTGGGTATCCGGCGCCGACGCCGCCAGGAACCAGGTTCCCTGGGCGATTGCCGATGACAGGACAAATCCTTCGTTATAGTCGGTATGATTCCCCAATATTTCGACGCGACCCGGCGCATACGCAACATGGATTGGATCGCACTGGTAATAGTCGCGAAAGAGAAGACGCGCCTGCTCGAGAATCGCGGTATTCATTCAGCGTCGTTCCGACAGAACGTTCTTTTCGTAATCACGCACGACATCGAGCCATTGCATGGCCGGGGGAACGCCACAGCGCAGGCAATAGGCATCCCATACCGCGCCGGCAGGCAAAGTCTTCATATCTTCAAGCCATGCCAGACGTCCGGTAAAATCGCCGCCGTTTTCCATGTCCCGTAATTTGTCGATCGGTTGTAACATCGCCATCAACAACGCTTTACTCATGGCGCGTGCGCCGATGACATAAGCCGCCACGCGATTGATGCTGCCGTCGAAAAAGTCCAGGCCGATCGCGACGCGATCCAGTATATCGCCGCGCACCAATTCCTCGGCGAGCATACGCAGTTCGTCGGAAAGAATCACAACGTGATCGCTGTCCCAGCGAACACCGCGGCTAACATGCAACAGGATTCCGTCAAGATACAGCGAAAGCGCGGTCAATTTATCAGCGATCGATTCGGTGGGATGGTAGTGGCCCATATCAAGGCATAGTCCTTTGCGTCGCGAAATGGCGTAACCGACGTAGTAATCATAGGAACCGACTACATAACTTTCCGAACCGATCCCGAAAAGTTTACTTTCCACGGTATCGCGGATATGCTCGGAATCGAGTGATTCGGCAAACAATTCATCGAGCGAACGGGTCAAGCGCTCACGCGGCGCCAGTCTGTCCACGGGGATATCCTTGTATCCGTCGGGAATCCAAACGTTGCACCAGGACGGTGTGCCCAGACGACGGCCCATGGCTGCGGCAATACGGCGCGATGCAATTCCGTGTTCGATCCAGAACCGTCGAATCCCATCATCACGATGGGACAGCGTAAACCCGTCGTCGGCCTTCGGGTGGGAGAAAAAGGTGCCGTTGAAGTCCAAACCGATTTTCCGTTCGGCGGCCCAATCCATCCATCGCGCGAAATGCTCGGGTTCGAGCGCATTGCGATCCGCCCTTTTCCCGTCCGATTCAGAGTACATCGCCTGCATATTCAGCCGTTGTTTACCGGGTATCAACGACATGGCGACATCGTAATCGGCGCGCAATTCATCGCCGTTACGGGCTTTACCGGGATAGTTGCCGGTCACCGCCAGGCCGCCGTCGAGATCGCCGCCATCGAAGCCGGCCACGTCGTCTCCTTGCCAGCAATGCAGTGAAATCACGATATCAGCCAGTCGTTCGATCGCTTTTTCGGTGTCAACGCCTACCGCCGCATACCTATCCCGGGCCAATTCGTACGCTGCGCCGATTGCCTTGTCCATATCCTGTTTCATAACTTCCTCCCTTTTGCCGTCAGCTTTTATTTCAGATTGTCCTGGCGGATGAGAGCCAGCACTTCATCCCTTTTTTGTTCCATGTCTTCACGCCTTTTGGCTTCCAGATTGAGCCGGATCAACGGTTCGGTATTCGATGCGCGCACATTGAACCACCAATCGTCAAATTCGACGCTCAATCCATCCAGTTCAATGACCCGCCCCCGCTGCCCGTAGCGTTCCCGCAAGCGTTCGAGCACTGCCGTGGGGTCAGCGACCTCGCTGTTAATTTCTCCGCTGGCCGCATAGCGCAACAGCGGCGCCACCAGCGCTGAAAGCGGTTGTCCGGCATCTGCCACCAGGCCGGCAATATACAAGGCGGCCAACGCGGCGCTTTCCGTGAAGTAATTCTCGCGGAAATAGTAGTGACCGGACAATTCGCCCGCGAACACGGCATCGACATCGCGCATCTGCTGCTTGATGAACGCGTGGCCGACCCGGCTCATTTGCGGTTCCCC
>PWZG01000072.1 GCA_003567575.1 PVC group bacterium
GACCTTGTTGACCCTATTGACCTTGCTGACAATGGGAGCGATTCGGTCAATAAGGTCAACAAGGTCAATGCGGTCAATCTTCTTTTTCATACCGGCCGCGTTCCCTTGCAATCCGGATAGGTGGAACAGCCCCAGAAATCGCCTCTTGCGGATTGGCGTCGGCGCATGGCCTTGCCGCACTGCGGACAGTCGGGGGCGGCGACGGTTTTTTCTTGCTCGCGCGCCTCGATGCGCTTGGCCATGAGGCGTTCGCTGAATCCGCCGGTTGCCTCGAAGGTTTTGCCTTGCGACTCGATCTGGCTTTTGAGCATGTTCAGCGCGCGCCCGATGATGATGAGCATCGCGTTGGCTACCACCACCGCGTCCCCGGCATCGAGCCAACGGGCGTATTTCTTGCGCTGCTCCAGCGCGTGTTTGGCCGATTCATGGACCATGTCGTCGTTGAACGGCGCGTTATCGAGCGAGATCGCGTTGAGAGCCTTGGCCTCGGGCGAATGCACCGACCACGGAAGCTGGCCGAGATCAAGAATAAAAATTTCATAATCGCCGCGCAGTTCGCTCAGGCTCGCGCGCGCTACGTCGGTGAGCTTCATCTCGGTGTCCTTCGAGGTGGCGGAACGCTCCGAGCCTTCGATAATGTTCTGGCGTCCGCTACGCGCGGCCTGGGTCATCTGGTCGTATTGCCGCCCCTTGGGGTCGTAGAATTTTGTGTCTGCCTGGCGCGGATCCTGGGTGAGGAACTGGCGGCAGAAACGTAGCGTATCGAGTTGCACGATCGTGGCCAGCGTGAACGAATGCAGCCGGCGGAAGCCCCCGTGTTTGTCGAAGAGGTCAGCCATGGAATACTCCTTGTTGTTGCGACCTTGTTGACCCTATTGACCTTGCTGACCCCATTGTCAGCGTGGTCAACTGAGTCCTTTTGGTCAATTTTGGTCAATGGGGGTCATCGTAATCTGATGGCGCGAAGCGACATCATGATGAACAAGATTTACGGATCGGGCGATGTGCGGCTGGGGGCGCGCAAAAGAAAAATGATGCCGCCGGATGAGGCGTATACCAGCGTCACCACGACATAGGCCAACGCCAGCGTCAATGCGTAAACCTCGGGCAGACCGACGTGCGTGAAAAAGTAGGCGTACGAGGCGTCGCGAATGCCCAACCCGAAAATCGATATGGGCAGGGATTCCATGATCGATACGAACGGTACGAACACGAAAAAGTAATGGAACGGAATATCGAAATCCAGCCCGAGCGCCAGCAAATAGATGCAGATGATGACGCTGAACTGAAACACAAAGGACACCAGCAGGACCCTTGCAAAAAGCATGGGAGCCTTTCGATACTGATTTACCGAATCGAGCAGTTGCAAGGCAAACGCGCGGATTACCGGCGCCTTCCGCAGCGCCGAACGATCCAGTATCCAGCGGATGAGGCGCTGCTGAAACGATGCGCCGATGACTAGCAACAACCCTGCCATGCCGATGACGGGTATCCACAGGATTCCCGAATTCGGCAGCAGACGCAACCCTGCCAGACCGCAACCGGTCGCGACAACAACCAGCGCGACGTACCCTGATAACCGGTCCGCGAGAACGGACGCAAAGGAATGCGCGGCCCGTTTGCTGTAGCGTGCCACGTCATATACGCGATAGGCGTCGCCGCCAATGTTGGACGGCAGAAACATGTTGAAGAATGTGCCCACGAGATAGCTGGCCGTAAGCGTGGACCACGGGATAAGGATGCCGTCCGCCTGCAACAAAAGTTTCCATTTCAGAGCATGGATGGCGGTGTTGAAAAACAGAAGCATGAAAAATAACAGCAGCGGCCAGAAACGTAAGGTTTGGAAAACAGCGATGAATTCGTGGAACGCAATGCGGCGATATAAAAAAAAGATCAATCCCGCGCTGACCAGAAATCGCAAGGGAACCGTCAATTTCTTAATTTTCAAAGTAGACAATCTGTTGTTTAGTTGCTGAGAGTAAGGGCCTATATCGACCGCACAACCTTTGCCGGCGTACCGACGGCCAGGCTGTCGGGCGGGATGTCCTTCATGACGACGGATCCGGCGCCGATCACGCAGTGGTTGCCGACGGTCACGCCGTCCACGATCACCACCTTTGCCGCCAGCCAGCAATTGGCGCCTACGGTCGTTGGGCCGCGGGTGATCATGCCGCTCTGATCCGCAAACGGCGTGGTCTTGTCGTCGGGATCGTACTGGCCGCCACTGAGTATATAGGTGAATGCCGCAATGACCGATTGCGCGCCGATCACGACGCGATTGGACGAGAAAATCTGGCAGTTGGACGATATGTTGACCGCATGCTCAAGGACAATATCGCCGTTTTTACAGTAAACGATCGTGTTGCGACCGATAAAAACGGAATCCCCGACGGTAATCCCTTTGTTTGACGCGCCTTTGGCATCCAGCACCACGTTATCGTCAATGATCAGGTCGTTCCCTAAACGGATTTTCCGGGGATGACGCAACGTTAGGTTGCGACCGAATACCACGTTCTTGCCGCACGCGCCAAGCAACGAAGGATAGAATTTACCCCGTAAAAACAAACCGGCCGCTCCCGGCATCGGGCCCAGTATTGAAAAGAGACATTCGGCACGGATGGCGAAAGTGGACGAAACATCGCCATACTGTATCTCACGGTACTTGGAAAATCCAGGTTTCCGGCCTTTTAAAGCGTTTTTTGCCTTGGCGTCGGTGTTCATGGTGGTCATCGGATAAACCGGTTGTGCCAGATGGCCGCATTGATCAGCGCCCACAGGATATGATTATGGTTATGAACCATGCCGGTGTGCTCCTTGATCAGCGTATTGATATATTCCATATTGAAATTTTCGCGTAACATGGACGAATCATTCAGTAACTCCACCATGTAGTCTTTCAGTTCATTACGCAAGAGATGTTTTACCGGCAAACTGTAACCTTGTTTGCCGCGATGGACGATGTTATCCGGCAGCAATCCCGTCAACCCGGTTCGAAGCATTGCTTTGGTCTTCAATCCGCGTAGTTTCCAGTTGCCGGGCAACGAGGCGATGAACTCCACCAGAACGTGATCGAGCAGCGGTACACGGACTTCCAGGGCGCTGGCCATGCTCATTTTATCGACTTTCATCAGCACGCTGTCCGTCATCATGAATCGCATATCCAGGTAGATTTCCCGGTTCACGGTATCCGTGGCGGTACAATTTCGTGCCATGGCCGCAATCTGGCGGAACGGGCGCTCATCAATCCGGTCTTTAAAACGGCGGTTGAAGAGCGCCGTGCGCAGCGCCGGATTGAGAAAGTATTGCCAGCGCAGATGTTCGCCGTCGGATGGAAGACAGGAACCCTCGATAAAGCGTTTCAACAGGTTTAACGCGCCTTTTTTCCGCGGTTGATCGGGTAGCCGGTTAACCAGGCGTTGCACCAGTCCGTGCCGCAGAATTCGGGGAAGACAGGCATAGTAACGGTTGATACGGCTGGCTTTGAAACGGTCGTAACCCGCATAACTTTCATCGCCGCCTTCACCGCTTAAGCAGACGGTGACGTGTTGGCGCGCCGCGCGGCAGACGAGCATCAACGGGACGGCGGAAAGATCGGTCATCGGTTCGTCAAGATGCCAAAGCGCCTGCTCGACATATTCGGGTTTGATCCCGTCAATATGCAGAACCGTATGGTCGGTGCCGAAATAATCAGCCACCTGTTTGGCGTATTCAACCTCGCTGAACGACCGGTCGCGGTAACCGATGGTAAACGTCTTGAGATTGCCGGCATGATGACGGCGCATCATGGCGACCAGCGCGCTGGAATCCAAACCGCCGGAAAGGAATACACCCAAAGGCACATCGCTCACCAGGTGCGAGGATACGGCGTCGTCCAGCAGTTCCATTTGTCGCTCGGCGGCGGCTTGATAGGAAAGCGTCGTTTGTGGCGTAAAACGTAGATCCCAGTAAGGTTCCACCACCAGTTGGCCTTGACGCAGCAGCGCAAAGTGACCGGCCGGCAATTTGTGGATGCCGGCGAACATGGTGTCCGGCGCGGGAACGAACTCGAATCCAAGGTAATCGGCCATCGCTTGATGGTCGAGTTCCCGCGGCACGGCGGAATTTACAAGCAAGGCCTTGATTTCAGAGGCAAACGTCAGGCGCTTATCGGCATAATGATAATAAAGCGGTTTGATTCCAATTCGGTCGCGAGCAATCAATAAGGTCCTTGTATTCGCATCCCATATCGCAAAAGCAAACATCCCGCGCAAATGCCGCAGGCACTCGGTTCCATACTCCTCGTAGGCATGCACAATCACTTCAGAATCGCTATGGCTGCTGAATTCATGGCCCTTCGCTTTGAGCTGATCACGTAACGCCTGAAAATTATAGATTTCGCCGTTGCATACCAGATGCACGGTGCCGTCCTCGTTGTGCATCGGTTGACGCGCGTGATCGCTTAAATCGATGATGCTGAGGCGGCGATGGCCAAGCGACACATGATCGTCGTGGAAAATTCCCTCCTGATCGGGACCGCGGTGAGTCATCGCGCTTGTCATCGCACGGGTCAGTTCCGCGTCGCGCCAGTTTATTCCGCAAATGCCGCACATATCATAAATATCCGTTGTCGCGGTACCAGGCAGCGGTTCTGCGCAGCCCGTCATCAATATCGACGACCGGCTCGTAGCCCAGATCCTGCCGGGCCTTGGCAATGTTGAATGCCCGATTCTGACGGTACCAATCTACCCGGCGCGGGAAAATGGGTGGACTGATCCCGAACGGCTTGCACACCGTCTCGCACACATGACCCGCCGCGACGACCGGCCAAACCGGGTAATGCGGGATCTTGACATCGACGCCCAGCGCCTCAGCGGTTTTCAGAACCAGCGCTTCAATCGTAAGATAGTCGCGGTCCGCGATCAAGTAAGCATTCCCGTCGCCTTTGCCGGCCGCCATGGCCAAAATGAATGCGTCCACCAGATTGTCGATGTATAATGGGTGATAAAGCGTTTTGCCGCTGCCGAACATCGGGAATCGGCCCCGCGATACACGCTTGAATATCATCAGGAACCGTTCCGGATCGCCCGGCCCGTAAATGGCGGCGGGACGCAAGATGACCCCGGTTATTTTACCTTCCGCGTGATATTGCAAGACCAGCGGCTCGGCCTCGTATTTCGTGCGCTGATAATAGTCGGCAGGCCGGATCGGACTGTCTTCGTCGCCGGGTGGGTTGGCCACGTTACCATGAACGCCGCAGGTGCTGCAATAAATGAAACGCGAGGCGCCGGCCTTTACCGCCGCATCCAGAACAATCCGGGTTCCGTCCGTGTTGACCGTTTCGTAATAGCTGTCGGAAACATTCAACTCACGAAAGGCTGCCGCAAGATGATGCACGACCTGAACGCCTTCCATGCAGGATGCCACCGTCTCGGGATCGGTCACGGACCCGATGACTACCCGCGCGCCGGCATCGCGCAAATCCCCGGTCTTGAGACCCTCCTTGTAATCCAGGGCCGTCACCGCGTGACCTTCGCTTAAAAGCCTGAGTGCCAATGCCTTGCCTGTAAAACCCGTCCCGCCTGTCACCAGTACTTTCATCGGCCTGATTTTTCCCCTTCTTCCCTGATATGTATCGTGAAAATGTGTATAGCGACAACCTGTCAACGGTTCACGCACACGGAACCGGTACCCAAAAACGTCCCGCAACCATACAC
>PWZG01000462.1 GCA_003567575.1 PVC group bacterium
ATGCAGGACATCCAGGGAAATCCAAGGGCTATTGCCATGCAACCCCCGGACGGTCTCGGCCTGATGCGACTCCTTCAGATCGCGGTAAAACCGCGTAACGGCGCCTGCGGCGGACGCGCAGGTTCCCCGGGCCCATGCCGTAAAGAGCGCGTCCGTTTCTTCCTCCGGATTCCACATCAGGTGCGCCAGAGTGAAAAGTTCCGCCGACCAACGGTACCCTGGCCCCATCAGGTTATGGGAGAAACCGCACCATCCGTAGATCCCGCCGATGCCCGCGTTGCGATAGGTTTGCAAGTCCGCCTGCATTTTGGCGGTCAGCGGGGTCAGGGGCGGTTTCCAGCCATAGTATTCGAAAACCGCCGTATTGCCGGGTGCCATCGCGTTTGACCACGATCGCAGCCGCTCGAATTCCGTACGATTGACGGCATGCGTGATCGGATACATATTGGAAAGATAGGCCGCCAGTTCCCGAGCCGCGAATCGGACCACCCGGTCCGCGGCGGGCGACACCCAAAGGGTAACCCGGGCTTGCTTTCGTTCAGCTAGGATAAATGTACGCATCTTCAAAGATCACTTGAGAGGAATGGCGCGGAGCGAAGCAACACACTATTACTCGTCGATTGCATCTTGTTGCTCGGCTATTTCAGCGTAAAGTGAGAAGTCTCCTTCATAAGACAGGGCGTAGATCCCTGCTTCGATGAAAGACTCGTATAACGTCTTCTGTATGGATATTTCTCTTAACCATCGAACATGCCGCTTGCAAGAACTATTCGTGAAAACTCGAAACCGTCAACCAAGACAATGGGCTTCTTCCCAGCTTCTGTCGCCTCCCGCAAAGCCGCCATGGAAAAGTGGCTCGTGGTGACAACCGCCCCACGCGCATTAGGCTGTAAACTGCCGCGAAGCTCGGCCACTTCCTTGCGTCCCACTGTGTGAAGCCACCGCTTCGCCTGAACCTGCAACAACAAGTCGCGTAAGGGCCACATCGTCTTTCCCGCGAATGCGTTCGCATCAATTCCACCGTCCTGACTGTACTTCGTTACGTGGACATCACTGAATCCTGACCAAACCAGCATATCTCGAACGAGGTGCTCAAACCGATTCGGTGGCAAGATGAGCATTCGCTTCCGGATCTTCTCCAACTCCAGCGGATCCGCTGCCGATTCCGTAGCCGAGGAAACCGATGGAACGGGTTCAATGACGATATCGTCATCGACTGAAGGATCGCTCATCTGCTGCTCCGCGAGAATGTCCGCCATCAGTCGTTCATCGGAGTTTGGCGAAACACCATCAAATCCAGACAGCACACGGAATTCAAATATCCAAACTGACCGGACACCTCCTCGTACGTCGACTTGTGTTTCCTTGTAGTACCTCATGAAGCTAAGAAGTCCAAGGAAGCGCCAGCGGCGCGGACCATGCTTCTTGCTTCGCCGGTTTTCAACCAAAAGAAAACCATAGATGGGAAAGCCTCGCTCCGGTTGTTCCAGAAGCCGCCTATTTCGACCGCCAAGCGCCTGATCACCCTCTTGACCCGCACCCGTATAGACCAACACATCTCCCTCGACTCTGTCGTGGTAGGGATTCTCCGCCGCTATTCTTGCAGTGGGAACTGATGTAAGCAGTACAGCGCGCCGTACTTTACCGTCATCATTAGTCTTAAAACGAATGCCCCCAGCATTACCCACGGAAAGGCAGCGGTAGATTTCTTCGTGAGTATATAGCTCGTTCGGGCAAAAGACGTTCACAATGCTCATTCACTTTGTAAGATTGGTGGATGCCGCTGTTTGTTGCAGACAGACATCGGTGTAATCGCCGGCTTCCACGGCCTCGGCAATCGCAAGCATTAGTTTCCGAGTCGCATGGGTAATACACGCGTCTTCAACGCTCTCTTTCATTATTTTCTGGAATGCAGCTTCTGTCACGATCATACCGAATTCACCTTCGGCCCAACAATGTGGCGCAAGTATATCACTCCACTGTTGATATTCGGATTCATTTTCAGAGATGAGGCAAAACGTGCGCGTATGAGAGGTTATCATGCTGCCATCTCCAGTTCACGGTATGGTTCTTCATAATAGTGAATGGTCGAGCAAGCATGTTCGTCCCGTTCGATTAGTGCGGAATGGTGCCATCCGCTCTGCTCCAACCCAAGCGCAAGGCCGCCGGCCCCAGTGAATAACTCGATTGATGATCGCCCGTTCTTCATTTTCTCTCCATAAACCGTTTGATCCTTCTCCTAAGAGCCGCTTCCTTGCCGACTTGACACTCCCAGATAACCAGCACGCCCCAGCCGCGTCCGCGAAGTTCCCGTATAACCTCTGCGTCTCGCGCTTTGTTTCTAGCGAGTTTTGGTTCCCAAAACGAGTGCTTGGTTCTGGGCTGGCGATATTGCCGACATCCGTGCTGGTGCCAGAAACATCCATGCACGAATATTACCTTATTCCGGGGGCGAAAGGCAAGATCAGGATTTCCCGGAATATTCCGAGCATGAAGGCGATAGCGATAACCCATGCCATGCACAAGCCGTCGGACAATCATTTCCGGCTTGGTGTCGGCATTTCGGATACGGGACATGCGTTCGCTACGCTCCGCCGGAGTCAGTGGATCGTATCGCACCATGTCGTCTTGTCCTCTGGTGGTTGTTGGGCCGTCAGAACCATCAATCCCATTTGTCGAGTTCATCTACGCCTGTGTACAGATCATACTTTCGCTGGACCAAAAGGCCGAAGAACTTGCCCGTTGTTGCCAAGTATTTGGCTTGATCCAGTACGTCATGTATTGGTTCCTTGAACCGAACCCCATGAGTGATCTTACATCTGAGGTCCGTTATACCGCTGAGTTTTGTCTCTTCATACACATAATCTCGCACTACACTGCCAAGGGAGCCTGGTGCAAGTGCTTGGAGCAATTGCTTGCTCAGAACATCGATCGATTCGCGCTTGAGGTGATCCAAACAAGGGTGATTGACGCGTTTAGGCTTATTCAAGCATGTTTACACAAAATAACAAGAAAAATTATGCGGAGATGATGGATGGGACAGGGTGTCGGAAAGAGGGTGTCGAGTGTCGCGATCAGAAAACCCGGAGTGACACGCTTACTCCATATCCGCCTCCACCACTTCACGCGGCAGCAGGAGTTCCGCCGGCGTGCGCGCCAAGAAGGGCGGCACCGTCAACAAGATGCGACGGCCCCGGTGGCCGGTGCCGCCCGCCAGTTGCCAGAAACTGCCACACTGACCTTCCGGCACCGGCACGCTGAAAAAGGCGGGGGTATCCAGTTCCCGAAAATTGAAAACCTGTTCGCCGGCGGCGTTGCGCATGACGCCGCGTGGACTGTCGGTGAACCCGCCGATCACTTCGGTCTGCCGGGGGACATAAAAATAGAGTACCCAATCGCCGGTCAGCGTGTTGTGTTCATCATGGCTGACCTCCATGGTCCAGATCGTTCCCGCCGGCGGCGTTGCCACGGCCCGATTGGCCGGCGGTTCAATCCTGATCCGGTGCAGCCCCGGATAGGGACTACGCAGGCTCACGGCATGGGGTTCCTGGTTGGGCTCGATGTGATCGGTCGTATCGACGGGATCGCCCGTGGGTTCGCGGTCGGAGTATAAATCGATCCGGATGTTGGACACCAAGTGCGGGTAGGAAACCCCGTAGCCGCCGGTCACCTCGAAGTCGACCGGGCCGGGTGCTTCCAGCCAGGTATAAAAATATAGACGCCCGCGCGGAATGTCGCCAAAGTTGCCGGGATCGACCGTCGACGGCTGCAAAGGCGCGGACGGCACCAGATCGCGGCTGAAAGGTACGCTTTCAAAATCGACTTCCGCGACCTGGTGCAATTCGATCCCTTCATTGATAAAGGCTTCGATATCCGCGGCGCTGTAGACGGTATCGTCGCGCACGCTTTGCGGCGGGGGATTGGTCACGCCGCGCACGCGGTTGCGGGCCGCCAAATCCATGATGGGCCGCGTATGCACCATGTGGGTGTCACGGATGCGCCAGGCATGCCGTAAGGTTTCCTCGAACAATGCCTGTTTGGTATCGTCGCGCGCCTGCGACATGCGTGCGTACAAATCGCCGTAGCGGGTGTAGAGCGCCAAATGGTCGATGCGCGCCCGGACGGCATCGTCATCGGCCAGCTCGCGGGCCGCCGCGAGCGCCCGGTACATGCGCGCGAACATATCCTCGCGGATCAGCGGGCGGCGATCGGTCGGCTTCAGGATGTAGGCTTGTTCAAACCAGTCGCGCATGGCCGTGGCGGCGGATCCGAATGATTTCCTCATAAAATCATCGATCAATTCATTGACCCGATCGGCTTCACTGACATCCCAGAGCATCCGGCCGGCCAGAACCATACCCAGTCCGCTGGGACCGAAATTATCGCTGTGAGCGAGGCTCATGTAGCGGGCGCCGGTGCGATGATAGCGGGTCAGCGACTCGACAATCGCGGGAATATCCGACCCTTTCTGCCGTGCCGGTTGTGACTGGTCCCACATGTGAACGCTGTAGAGATCGAACACGCCCATGTTGGCGCCCATTCTGCTCCAGCCTTCGATGATTTCCTGATGCGTATATCCGAAACGCACCGCGTTCGTGGCGGCACGTACAATGACGCGGGGATGGACCCTGACAGAGGGTGGCGGCGAGTGCAAATGATAGGCCAGCAGGCCGACATATTTATCCCCCAGACCGAGCGCATTAATCGCCTCGGCCACGGAGTTGGCCAGAATCACCACTTGGTCGGTGATGCTGCCCATGGCGTCGCAGGCCTCGCATTCACACCAGCCGCCGCCATCGCTGGGTTCCATGGAGATGGATTCCAATTCCGGATTTTCGCGTATTTGCCGGACGGCATCCGCCACCACCAAGTCACGCAATCCGGGGTTTGAGATACAGAACTTATTGCCCCGGCGCTCGCCGTTGACGAGCGCCAGGTACTCGGGATGAGCATCGAAGGCCTCGCGGTTGCGCCGGATAATCGCCTGATAGACATGGCTGGTGCGCAGGGAAACCGGGGACACCCAGCGATTGCGGGCCAGCCATTGCCGGTGACGCTGACGGTTCGGTCCCAGCATGCCGTGCCCTACCCCTTGGTTACGTTGATAAAAGTCCGGTTGTTCCAAGGTATCCAACGCCACGACGGGAGACGGGACGAAGGGCACCACTTCCCAGGTTTCACCCGGAAAGAACTGTCGGTGACCCAGCCGGTAGAGAAAGTCCCAGACGGCATGTTCGACGGCCAGTTCCGTCGCCCCCAGCAAATAGACGCCAGCGGGATGCGAACGCAACAGGTAGTCGTCCCGCCGCAACATTTCATCGGGCTCGAACACAATATCCGACGCCAATTCCGGAAATTCGGTGGCCAGCCCCACGACCAGACCCCGCGCACCGTCTTCTCCCTCGCTGACCGCAAAGGCGGCACCGCTGATGCGCTCGAGGTAGGTGGCCAATTCGGCGGCAGCGGCGCGCACGCGGGCGCCGGCATCCGGATGGCAGACGACCGGAAACCGAGCCTCGCCTGCCTCCACCAGGGAGACCGCCACCGGGTCGGCGTTGACGGTTCCCGCGATCAAACCCGGCACGAGACCGAGAAACCGGATTTTCGACAGAAGGTTACGGATATTCATTCTTCATTATCCTCCGTGCCCGGCACATAAAACATCGCCACGTCGCGCAGTCCG
>PWZG01000018.1 GCA_003567575.1 PVC group bacterium
CCTGTTTATGCATGCGTCGCCTCTAAAAGGAAAGTGCGATTCCAGCTTTTGCAAGGCTGGAATCGCACTTTTAATAGCATTAAAATGTCACCGATTTATGATCAACCTTCACGAAACATCACGGCGTAGGCGGATGCGGCGTCGGCACCGGCACATAGACCGTTTCTTCAACTGGACTACGGCGCGTCGTACGCACGATGGTTTCCGGCTCAGCAACCACTGTGCGCGTCGAACTGCTGCTGCTGCTGGAATGTTCGTCAATCGCATAAGCGACACCACCCACCAGCACCACCGCGCTGCCGATGATCACCGGCGTCATCATGCGCGAACCCAGTGTGATGCCCGCGGCAGCCACATCCCCATCGTCGTCCTCTGCCTGACCGCCCACCAGCATATCCTGCGAAGGCATAACGATACGACATTCGGAATGATCCGCATCGGCACGAACATCCAGTACACTGAGGTTGATATTGTCAACGTTGACAATGAAACGTCCCTCGGTGAGTTCGACAACCGCCCGGCCGGCATCATCCGCCACAGCCCCAACGATGGTTTCACCCTGCTGCATGTCACGTATCGACAGTTCCGATCCCGGCAACGGACTAACACCACGGGTATCCAAAATTGTGAAGACAGCCTCTCCTGGCTGCATTCTCAGCATGGTACCACCCGTCGTTGCCGTTTCCGCCATCGCAACCGTCGCTACGGCGCTCACAGCCAGCACACCCACTATTTTCCGCACTCTGTTCATTACTTACCCTCCTTTTTTTGGTGATGATTTTTTCTGCTCTTTTACCTATCTAAGTCCTATTAACTCCGTCGCTTCAATTCCATCGCCGAATAACGCATGCATTGCGTCAATCAACGTATCGCTAAGAATTCAAACATAACATAACGATTTCGTCAACCATTCTTTTTGTTTTTTTTATTTTTTTATTTTTCTCCACTAATCGAGGGTTATCCCGACGCGGCGACGGCGATCGCGCAGGTCATCGGCTCGTCGCGGACGCGGCACCAGATCATCTTGCCATTCGCGCGTCCTCAAGGGCGGACGCACCTGTGGCTGCATCATTTCACTGCGCATTTCTTCATGTAAACGCGGCGTTTCAAGACGCGCTTGGAGTTGCCGATCGCCTTTACGGCGATCCAATCGTTCTCCTGTTTGCTGCCCGCTCAACGGGCTGGCGCCGCTTCCAAGCCGGGGCAACAACATTATCATCCCTAAAACCAGCAACCGCTTCAACCGCCCATTCGACAGTCTTCGCTGTTTTCTCATCGATTTATTTCCCCTGATTCAAACGAACGATCGTTTCCGCGATTTGAATTGCGTTGAGTGCGGCGCCCTTACGTATATTGTCGCCGACCACGAACAGCGCCAATCCGTTATCGAGGCAGGAATCGCGCCGGATTCTGCCCACCAGCACATCGTCACCGCCTTCCGCCAACGACGGCATGGGGTATTGCGCCTGTTCGACATCGTCGATCACCCGTACACCGGGCGCCGCTTCCAGCCAGGCCCGCGCATCGGCGGGATCCACCGGCTGCGCGAACTCGACAAACAAGGCTTCGGCATGCGCCTGGAAAACCGGAACCCTTACACAGGTCGACGATACCTTGAGATCCGGCGCCCCGAGAATTTTACGACTTTCATTCAGTAATTTGACTTCTTCGCTGGTGTATCCTGGAGATTCCTCTTTCAATCCGCCGATGTGTGGCAACAGGTTGAATGCGATCCGATGCGGATAAACACGGGGTCCGTCCGGCGGCGTTTCGGGATAGGCGCGGGCTTGGAGATCAAGTTCCTCGACCGCGGATCTGCCGGTTCCCGACACGGATTGATATGTGGCCGCAATCACACGCCGGATGGGGACCCGGCGATGCAGCGGGGCCAACGCCATCAAGGCAATAATCGTGCTGCAATTCGGGTTCGCGATAAAGCCGTTGTGCTGTTTCAACGCATCTGCGTTGACTTCCGGGATCACCAGGGGAACGCGATCATCCATACGGAAATCGTCACCGTTGTCGATCACTGTCACGCCTCTTTTTACCGCATCCCACCCGAACTGCTGGGATGCTCCCTTGGCCCCTTCCGTCCCGGCAAACAATGCAAAATCAAGGCCCTCGAAGGCTTCCGCCGTGGTCTCTTGCACCTCGAATGATTCGCCATTGATAATTTCCGTGCGCGCGGAACGCGCAAGGATCCGGATTTCCGCCGCTGGAAAACGCCGTTGCCTCAATATCTTCACGATTTCGCCGCCGACAGCGCCGATACCTACAATTCCTACTTTATACTGTTTCATGATTCTCCCTTGATCGCTAGACGCCGGCAACCAATTCCGCCACCATGTCACCGACTTCGCTGGTGGAATATCCCATGCGACCTGCGCCCATGCCCTTTAGCCGTTCGGCAGTCACATTCATCACCGCATTTTCGATCGCTGCCGCAGCCTTCTGTTCGCCCAGGATATCGAGCATCATTTGCCCCGCGCAAATGGCCGCCAACGGATTGATCATATTTTTGCCGGTATACTTCGGCGCCGAGCCGCCGATCGGTTCGAACATGCTGACACCATCCGGATTGATGTTCCCGCCGGCCGCGATCCCCATGCCGCCCTGGGTTATCGCGCCAAGGTCGGTGATAATATCGCCGAACATATTCCCGGTGACGATCACGTCGAACCACTCCGGGTTCTTGACCATCCACATACAGGTGGCGTCGACGTGGTAATAGTCACGCTTAATATTCGGATAATCCTGTTTTCCCATATCGTGAAAAACGCGTTCCCACAAGTCATAAACGTAAGTCAAGACATTGGTTTTACCGCACAATGCCAAGGTGTTGCGCGCATTACGCCGCTTCGTATATTCGTAGGCAAACCTCAGGCAACGTTCGACCTGTGTATAGGTATAAAGCATGCTCTGCACGGCCACTTCATCCTTGGTTCCCTTGCGGGAAATACCGCCGAGCCCCGTATACAGGCCGCCACTGTTCTCGCGCACCACGACATAATCAATATCCGCTGCCGTTTTGTCTTTCAATGGCGTATCCACGCCGGGATACAATTTTACCGGCCTCAGATTAATGTACTGATCGAGTTCGAAGCGTACACGCAACAAGATACCTTTTTCAAGAACACCGGGCTTAACATCAGGATGGCCGATGGCGCCCAGATAAATCGCGTCAAACGCGCGCAATTCTTCCAGCACGGAATCGGGCAGGATCTCACCAGTCTTTAGGTAACGGTCGCCGCCGACATCAAAGGTCTGGAAATCCAGCGTAAAATCAAACCGCTTCGCGGCGGCCTCCAGCGCCTTGATGCCTTCACGCACGACTTCAGGGCCCGTCCCGTCACCGGGAATGACCGCGATACGATAGTTTTTCTTCATTCGTTGTCTTTCTTTGCTGCTTGTCATCATCGGATCACGGCTAGGGAGCATAATGGATAACAAAAGAAAAAGCAAGTCAAAACCGTCCGCGATTACGCCCGCAGGCAGCATTTTTTGTATTTGCGTCCGCTGCCGCAAGGGCACGGATCGTTACGACCCGGCGATTTTCCGCCATCGAACGCCGGCTCCGGGACAAGCGGCGCTGGCGGCATGGCGGCCTGCCGTTCCTTGCGGATGACGGCTGCCAATTCACGGAAACGCGGCAGGCTGTGATCGAAAAAACGTTGCCACCCGAGGCAAAGCCGGCTGAGATCGGATGCCACTGGATGCGCACCGTCCTGACGGTGTTTTAGACAATCGCCCTGACATATACCGAGGTAACGACAAATCTCGCAATCGGAATGTAAACAGGATTTCCGGCGGCCGAATTCCCGGTACGTTCCGCTTTCCAGGGCATCGCGCCATTCCATGGTCGTGATATTCCCGATACGCAGATCGGGCACTACAAAAAAATCACAGGGATACACATCGCCGTTATATTCGACCACGAAATACTGCCGGCAATCGCGGCCCATGTGGCAGATATTGCGCGCGCCGTCCACCAAATAGGCCAGAATGGAGTCGAACAGGCGTATGGAAACCCGCCGGGTATCCGCGGCAAACCAGGCATCGAACAGGGCGCACAGGAATTCGCCCCAGGCAACACCATCAATGGCGAACGATTGCGGACGGCCCGCCGCATCGAATTCAACGCACGGGATATACTGATGATAGAAGGCGCCTTGATCGCACAGGTAACGATAAACCAGGGATGCATGCGCAACATTCGCGGACGATACCAGCGCCAGGATATTGAAGTCGGTGTGCGCCCCTCGCAGGCAATCGATGCCGCGCATCACATCGGCATGCGAACCGCCGCCGGTCAATCGTTGGCGCGAAGGATCATGCAGCTCGGGCGGACCATCCAAGCTGACACCCAACAGAAAACTGTACTTACTGAAATGCCGGGCCATATCCGGCGTAATCAAGGTGGCATTCGTCTGCAATCCGTTGGCCACAATGGCGCCCGACCGACCATAACGCGACTGCAATTCGGTGACCCGTTTAAAAAAGTCCAGCCCCATCAACGTCGGTTCCCCTCCCTGCCAGCCGAACGCATACCGCGGCATGGGCAGCGCCATGAATTTACGAATCATGGTTTCGAGAACGGCAGCGGACATGCGATGCACCGTCCGCTCCGGATAAAGCTCCGAACGATCGAGATAAAAACAGTAGCGGCAGCGCAGATTACAATCCGCCGATGCCGGTTTAACCAACAGGGAAAACGGACGCCGGATCGCAAGTTCGTTTTTCATGCCGCGGCGTAAAGATATCCGGCGATGAACGCGGCCTGTTTTTCACGCACCGGCTCGATGAAATGGACATGATCGCAAAAAAGCGGTTCGCCGCACCGCACCGTGAATTGTTCCAGATCAATGACCGGCACGGACGCCGCGGCCATAATGCGATCCGCGGCGGCGTTGTAGGCAGCTTGATCTTTTTCGTAGCGAAAAAAATTCTTCTGACGACTGTTATGTCGCTGTTCATCAACCGGCGTGGTACGAATCCAGATCAAACGCACACCGGACTGCCGGATGCGTTCAACAATCCATCGCAAATTCTTCTCGTAATCCGGCAGTTCAACCTGGCGGCGGCCGCTGGCGGGATCGGTCTTGATATCGTGCAACCCGCAATTCAACAACAGCACATCGGTCCGCGGAAACTCCCCGTCAAGGTAACCGTCCAGATAGTCGCGAACCATCCCTGAATCACCGCCGTTGGCGCCAACCGGCTGATCGAGATCCCGTAACGCTTCACTCTCGCCACCCTTGCGGTCATAACGGAAACGGCCGTCCAGAAACCGCTCCAAATACGGACCATACTGGATGGAAATACTGTCACCGACAACAAAAACTTTTTTCATGATATCCAACTTCAAAACGGTAACCTTCACTTCGCCCCGCCACGCCTTAGGCCTGGCGAAGGCGGATCGGTTGCTTTCAAAGACATAATATCAGGCCATAAGCGATCGTTCAATATCATTTTTCAACCCTCACCTCGTTTGAGAGAACGGGGAAAACCTGGGCGGAAATCGGTGGACGAGAACGAGAACGATGAGTAAAATACCATTCGCCCACCGATTTGCGGCCGCTGTAGGACGGGATGCCATCCCGTCCCACGAAAGACGCCACAAAAGGATCTTGTAAGCGTTCACGGTTCAAGGTTCACGGTTCACGGTTGAAGA
>PWZG01000132.1 GCA_003567575.1 PVC group bacterium
TCCCCGTTGCATACGCCGCACCGATCGAAATCCGCGCCATGGCCGGCGATACCCTGGAAACCACCGTCTCATACAAGCCGGTTCTGGCGCAAGCCGGCGCTTACCGGTTAAAAGCCGATGGGCAGGTATATTTTGTATCCGTCCGCGGCTCCTCAGAAGAGGCTTCCGAAACATTTCTGGATTCCAACCGGATCGCAGCGTTGGGCGATATGCCGCACCAGATCGTCACCCTGTCTTCACCCGGCCAAGATATCGCAAGGCATTTGAGCGCGCACTTTTCCGGCCGCTCTCTTTTCTTGCCACTGGCTGTCCTCACCCTTCTGGTTTGGGCAGCTGAGGCCTGGTTATCCACGCTGCATGCCCGTCCCGGCAAACGGCTGGAATCCGCCGCGACCGGCACTTCCGGAGATACCGGTTCATCATGATCTCGACACGTCTCATCTGGCAATCGAACACATCGTTATTTCACGGTGGTTTTCTGATCCTGGCGGTCGCGGTCTGGCTTTACGTGATTTATCGGCGACTGAAAGACCGGCATCCGGACCATCGGTTGTGGTTCCTGTTTCCGCCCAAGGCGTTGGTTGCATTCCTGTTACTGCTGTTGTTCTTCGATCCGGCCTGGGTCATTACCCGATGGATTACGCCCGAATCGCGGTTCCTCACAATCATTGATGATTCGACATCCATGGAAGTGATGGATCGCGACGGACTGTCACGGTATGACCGCGCCAAACGAATCGCGGAACAACTCGAACGCCAACGCCCGGATATTACCTTTGACAGGGCTTCTTTTAAAGACCATCTCGTCTTATCCGCCGAAAAAACATCGAATGAAGATGAACCCGGTTATCGCGAGACCGATCTGGCGCAGGTTCTCATGGATATCGAACGCCACTCGGCGATCGGCAGTTATGACGGTGTCGTGCTGTTGACCGATGGAGGTGATGAGCGTTTCGATCCCTTCCGTATGCCTTCAATTCCACATTATATAGCGGCGGTAGGTAGTGATGTCGGAACGTATAATGATATCGCTATCCATGCGGTCGATGTGCCGGTTCGCGCGGAAGCCGGAACCGATATCGATTGCATGGTCGCGTTGCGCGCATATGGCGACGCCGATTTCCTGCAACGTCTCGGCAGGTTGCGGCTGGACTTGCAGGAAAGAACGGAACACGAAACGTCATGGGCCACAATCGGCCAGGAAATAGTCGACCTGCGGGAAGGCGCGGTGAATGTCTCCATGAAAATTCCCGGACTGGACCAGGAAGGCGAACGGGAGGTACGGGTACGGATCGATACGATTGACGGTGAACTTACGCATCTGAATAACGAACGCCGTTTCGCGGTAACGGTTGAAGAACGGCACTGGCGGATCCTGTTGTATGCGCGCCGGCTTGGCCGCAGCATATCGGAACTGCGCCGCATGCTCGCCGCGCAACCGGGAATGACACTGACTGCCCTGATTCGATTACGTGATGAACATTTCGTCGGCCAGACGGCAGACCCAATGGAACCTACCGAACGATTGGATTCCTTTCCCGACTCGGTTACCCGCTTACAACAGTTTCGCAGCCTGATCATAGGGGCGTTTCCGGCTGACGAGTGGTCCGCGAGCCAAATGCAGGCGGTGATCGACTTCGTCGCCGACGGCGGATCGGTAATTTTCATGGGTGGCGAGGATGCCTTCGGCCGCGGCGGATATGCCGATACCCCCTTGCAAGTCCTTTTCCCCTGGGTCATTCGCAACGACGAACCCCAACTGGTAATCACGCCGCTTGAAGTGGGCCTCGCGCCGGCTGTCGCGCAACAGGGTATGATCTCAGGATGGGCGGAACCTATGCATGACGCGCATCCGCTACAGATTCACAGCATGAACCGGCCCGGCCGCCTGCGCGCCGGCGCCGTCGCGCTCCTGAACGCCATTCATGAGGGCGAGCATGTCCCGGTTATCGCCTTTCAACCTTATGGGCGGGGGCGCGTGATGGCCGTGGCGACCGACACCATGTGGCGATGGCGAATGGCAGGCCGCGAAGCGCGAGCCGCCTACGATCATTTCTGGAACAATGGCATACGTTTTCTGGCCGGCCAGAAAGAGGAGGGCCGTTTTTTGCGCATGGACTTCGACCGCGACACCTATCATCCCGGCGAACGCGCTGAAATACGTCTGCAAATCCTCGGAGACCATCCTGAAGGCCGGATTCGTGTCCAGGTTGAAAAACAGTTCGGTACCGAACTTCAGACCGTACCGCTCACCCGGCGTTCCGGTACGTCACCGGCCTTTACCGGCCACACATTGTTTACGGAACGCGGCAAGCACCCCTTCACTTTTACCGTGTGGGTCGATAATGAACCCGTGGAAACATTCACACGGCAAATGTGGGTCGGATCGCGATTGAACGAAGGCGCCAACATCTATGTCGATCACGCTTTTCTCAACACGCTTGCCGCTCGCAGCGGACAATCCGTTACCCGTGAAAACGATCTGGTTCCTTTACTGGAACAGATCGACTCACACCGGATGCGGACAATACAACGGAAATCCGAGCCCATGGTCCAGTACCGCGGCATCTATCTGCTGCTGATCGTCATCGTACTCGCCGGAGAATGGATTATTCGCCGGCGCTTGAACCTGTTGTAGATCCTTTTACCGCGTCAGTACGGCGAGTGTTTCGAAGTAGGGTGTGCGCGGGAACATGTCGAGCAGACGGACGGAACGAAGGCGAAATCCGAAGGTCGCGAGCCGATTCAGATCGCGCGCAAGCGTGTCGGCGGCGCAGGAGACATACAGAAGCGTGGGCAAGGCAGACGCTCCGATCAAGTCCAGAATCGGGCGTTCCATACCGCGCCGGGGCGGATCGGCGATCAGGGTGGTACGGGTTTGATCGATATCTTTCAAAATATGCGGTAACTGATCGAGTACGCGGCCGGCCACGAAGACATGTTCGCCTTTGCCCAGCTTGCGCGCATTGGCACGGGCGAAACGGATCGCGCGTTCCTCGATGTCCACCCCGACAACGCGACTTGCGCCGGCGTGGCCGGCGGCCAGCGACAACAAGCCGGACCCGCAGTACAAATCCACGACAGTGTCCGGCCTGATCACGGACAGCGCCGTTTGCACACCTTCGGTCAGTGCCGGGATCAGGGCCGGATTCACTTGGAAAAAGCCGCGTCGCGGCACGCGCATCGGACCCCAGGGCGACGGTTCCGTCAGACGTTCCTTGCCGGAACTTCTTTCGCCGAACCAGACCAGGGTTCCATCTTCGACTGTATGCCGGAGTGTGAGGTCTTCGCCATCCGGCAGGGTATTCATGAACGCGGATTCGGAACGTAATTCCGCCAAACGCTGATTGATGGCCGGCAAGGCCAGCGGGCAGGCGGCGATATCCAGCAAGGTTTGGTTGTCCTTACCGATATATCCGACCGCGGGCACGGCGCCCGGCGTACACGCGCGGGTATGAAGCACGATTTTGTTGCGATATCCGATTTCCAGCAGTGATGGCACAGGGTCGGCAACGACGACGGAATTCTGCCATGCGGCGGTTCTCTCGAGGAAATTCACCAGTTGGTCATGTTTAACGCGGATTTCTTCGCCATAACAAGCATGCTGATAAACGCAGCCTGGACAAATCCCGTAAAGAGGACAGCATGGAACGGTCCGTTCCGGAGACGCATCCAGAACCCTGATCAGTCGGGCGTCCGCATGGCGTTTGTGTCGCACGACGATTTCAGCGAGAACCCGTTCGCCCGGCAGAACATCAGGAATGAATACGACAAACCCCTCATGTCTCGCCAGGCCTTTGCCGCTGTATACGATTTTTTCGACCGTCAATTCGATAGATTTTTCGGCGTCTGTCATAATCCTCCAATAACGCTTTTCGTCTAATGATTTTGCCTAAAAAACAAGAAAATTCATGCGGAGCTTATGGATGGAATCGAGTGTCGAGTGTCGAGCGCCACCCGACACTCGCTCACGCCGCTCACGGCGCCACGATTCGTAATTCGTCACGCTGTACGATTTGGGGACAGACGAAGACATGATCGGGATGGAACGACAGGGCATTGGGAAGATTCAAAAAACTGAAGGTCCGCAGCCGCATTCGCGCGCCGGGACCGCTGATCTCGTCGCCCAGCGACCAGACGCGGCCATCCTGACCCTCAGGCACAGGGACGGCCACGTAGCGTCCGTCCGACGCTTCCTGATGCACCGTGACCCCGTCGCCGTCGCGGATCACGACCGGTCCCGCGCGGTGGGCATGGAACCATACGGTATCCATCCCCTTGGGAACATAAAAAAAGAGTGGCGGCGTATATCCGGAAGGACGGTAACGTTGACCGGGTTGAAAGCGCATGGCGCCCGGCACGTCCGGCGGAACGGTCATATGAAACCCTCTTCCCCGGGAAAAACAGGTCAAACGATACACACCGGGACCGGGAACGCCAAGTTTCAGGTCATGTGTTCCCACGGCCAGCGATGCTGAGGCCAAGATCGTGCCGTCTGGGCCGCGCAAGGTATACACGGTATCCGGCCGTTCATGTTGCCAAGGTTCGTGGGTGATGGTGAATTCCAGCGCTTCGCCCCGGATACTGGCCAGCAGATAGTTGGCTTCGGTGGAAGCCCGCAGACTGCGCGGTCGCCGACCCGCTTCCAAGCCGGTTTCAACCAGGACATAATCATCCGGTTCATCGAACCGCGGAACATCCGGAACGCCGCCGGCCGCCTGCAGGATCTCTTCAAGACGCGCATCCAATTCCGCGCGCGTTACGGGCGTATCCACCCGCCAGGGATTACGTTCCGGCTCGCGCAGGGTATTGCGCCAAAACCAGTCCGGTTCGTCAAAGCGGTCCGCTGCCGGACGTCCGAACGTGGAACGGAAGGTGAGCCAGGCAATCATATAACTGTTGCGTATCCGATACGCCCAGGTCAGCCATTCCAGCGCCGCCGCGCGTTCGGCATCCGGGTCATCGATGCCGCCGTAGTGCATGGCATCCAGTGTTTCGCCGATATCACTGTACACGATCACTTTCTTAAGATCATCGATACGGGCAATTGCCGCCGCGTCATCGTGTGCCTTGCGGCTTGCGGCTTGAAGTTCGACAATGCCCCTGGCCAGCAGCGTTTTGCCGCGCAACGGATGGTTGCCGACATCGAACAAATCGTAAAACCGTTCCATGGCCGGCGCGGCGGAGCCAAAGGATTGCTCTAAAAAATCGCGCCGCAAGTTTTCGACATCGGCATCCGGATTCCACATCAGCCGGTTGGCCACATAGTAGCCGAGCCCGTGAATCCCCCAATTGCAGGACGCCTGCGCGTTAATCCCCTTGACCGCGCCGGACGCGGCGTATTCGCGCATCTGGCGGGCGGTACGCCGGATATCGGTCACCCGGGTGCCGGGCAACATTCCTTTATCCATCTCCCAGTAGGAATAATATTCGTAAATAGACATGACCTCGCATTTGGCGGTCCATTGATCGAACAGTTCATCGAACTCGTATTCCCCGACATTCATACCGCGCGTCAACTGAACATGAACGTTCGGTTCCAGATCGAATGATGGCGGCATCGAATACCAGCTATACGCCAAAACGCCCACGAACTTTCCCGGATGGGTTTCCCGCAGGGCGCGCGCCGCGATATTCGCCAGAA
>PWZG01000405.1 GCA_003567575.1 PVC group bacterium
AGACATCGTTTCAGGATCGGAACCCGTTTCGCCTTCAGTCGCTGGGGTGCCCCAAGGGACTGGGGCACCCCTACGGATGCCGCCAAACGGTGACGATCATGTTGCGCCCGTTCTCTCAAACAAGTGTGGCCTCGTGATTTTCGCGGCGAAAATCAGGTTTTTCGGGGATGAAAGAACGGATTACGATTACGGTCGACGATTTACCCGGTTCTCTCAAACAAGCCGTTTTCAAAAGCGGTTGACCTTCGGGCCGCTATCGCACATAATAACAATCATTTGATGACACCGAATGCTTCAACGGAAAGACATTTATGACGGCACAACGACAAATGTTACCCTGGACACGCTCGTGTTTCGTGTGCGGCGAAACGAATCAGCACGGATTGCGTCTACGTTCCTGCGTCGAAGCTGACGGCCGGGTAACGCTGGAACATCAGACACGCACTGAAGATTTGGGGTACAGCAATATCGTTCACGGCGGCATTGCCGCCACGCTATTGGATGAAGTCATGACGTGGTCAGCGATTATCGACATGCATCAACCGTGCGTGGCGGCAGAAATGAGTTTCCGGCTTAAACTTCCCATTACCGTCGGCGCCCGTCTGCGCGTCTCCGGCTGGGTTGTCCGGAACCGACGCCGCATTTTGCTGACCGAAGGGGTTATCCACGACGATGACGACCGCGTCATGGTCAGCGCCACGGGAAAGTATGTTCCCATGGCCGTGAACAGCGCCGCGATGTGCGAAAAAGATTTTGTCGAAGCGCACGACGTGATTTCGCCGGCGTTTCTGTTCGGGCAATCCGCCGGCGCGCACGCGACGGCCGACACAAATACAGACAAACAGGAGACAGACAAATGACATCGCCATCTTCAACTTCATCGAAGCGCCACGGCATTGCTGCCGGCGGCAACTGGCTCATCGATCACGTGAAACAGGTCGATCGTTTACCTGAACGGAATATGTTGGCGAATATTCTCGACGAATCTTTCAGTACTGGCGGAGCCCCGGCCAATGTGCTCATCGACTTGGCGCGTTTGCAAACGGAAATTCCACTCAGTGGGTACGGCGTCGTCGGCGATGACGCCAAAGGTCAAGCCGTCCTGGATGCCTGCGCCCGGAATCGGATCGACGCCACGGGTATCCGTACGGTTCCCGATTGTCCAACATCGTATACCGATGTCATGACGGAACGCGACAGCGGGGCGCGCACCTTTTTCCATCAACGCGGCGCCAACGCCCTGTTCGCTCCGGAACATGTGCCGGTAAAGGAATTAAGCTGCCGCATATTTCATCTCGGATACCTGCTGCTGTTGGATGCCATGGACGCGCCACATCCCGAACACGGCACGATGGCTGCCTCGCTATTGCGGGAATTGCGCCTTCATGGAATCCGTACGGCAATCGATGTTGTCAGCGAAGAAAGCGACCGCTTCGGACGCCTGGTTCCACCCGCCCTACCCCATGTCGACTACCTGATCATCAACGAAATTGAAGCCGGCCGCATCGCCGGCTTGACGGTTCGCGGAGCGGATGGCGCGATCGACCGCCGCGCATTAAGCGAATCGTTGAAAGTATTGGCCGAGATGGGCGAGATGGAACTGATCGTGATCCACATGGCCGAGGGCGCGGCATACCGGCAAAAAAACGGCGCAACCGGCGCGGTCGGTTCCATTGATGTACCCCGGTCGTTCATTAAAGGCGCGGTCGGCGCCGGCGACGCATTTTGCGCCGGTATTCTATTCGGATTACACGAGCAATGGACGATTGAAAAAATCCTGCAACTCGCCAATTGCACAGCCATCGCCAGCCTGTCGCATCCCACCGCCACCGGCGGCATGAAACCGTTAGCGGAAACCCTAAAATTCAGTGAACTATACACGGAACAGACGCCGCCACTATAAAGGGTACTGTACGCCGATCAATACGGAATTACAGAAAGAGACAAATATGATGCCTCGAACGTATGTTGGTTTCGGATTCGGCGCAATACAAGCCGGACTCCTGCTGCTGGAAGCCCATCGCAACGACCGCTTCCAGCGGCTGGTCGTCGCCGAAGTTATGGATGATGTCGTCGAGGCTATGCGCCATGATCACGGACGGTATCGCGTCAATATCGCACGCTGCGACGGAATCGACATACAGACCGTCGACGGCGTTGAAATCTATAACCCCAACCATGTAGACGACCGCCGGGCGTTAATCGCGGCGGTCGCCGAAGCATCGGATATCGGAACGGCATTGCCCAGCGTCGATTTTTTTGCGCGCGGCGGCGAATGCAGCGTCGCCGCCATTCTGGCAGCCGGTTTTTCGAAACGTCGGTCGCCGGGCGTCGTTTACACGGCGGAGAACCATAATCATGCCGCCGAAACCCTTGAGAACGCCGTTGCGAACGTGTCGCCGTCAACCGGCAAGCCGGTTCCCATTCAGTATTTGAATACCGTAGTCGGCAAAATGAGCGGTGTTGTATCCAATCCCGAGCAAATACAACAACAACAACTGGCTCCGGTTACGACCGGCAGCCATCGATGTTTTCTGGTCGAAGCATTCAACCGAATCCTGATTTCCCGTGTCACCCTGCCTGATTTCCAGCGCGGCATCGACGTGTTCGAAGAAAAAACGGATTTACTACCATTCGAAGAAGCCAAACTGTATGGCCACAACGCCGTCCATGCGTTGCTGGGATACCTGTCGCACCAAGCCGGTTTGACAAGCATGCACGAAGCGGCGAACCATCCCGAGCTGATGACGGAAGCACGCGCGGCATTCATCGAAGAATCCGGACGGGCACTGATTGCACGGCATCGCGGAATCGACCCCTTATTCACCGAATCCGGATTTGCGGCGTATGCCGACGATCTTTTGCGGCGCATGGTCAATCCGCATCTGCGCGATGGTGTGGAACGGATCATACGCGATCCACGCCGCAAACTCGGTTGGGACGATCGCCTGGTGGGAACCATGCGCCTGACCCATGCACAGGGCATCGTTCCCAGACGATTTGCGCGCGCGGCAGCCATCGCACTGCACAATCTGGCCATCGAA
This sequence comes from PVC group bacterium, assembly GCA_003567575.1. Lineage (GTDB taxonomy): Bacteria > Verrucomicrobiota > Kiritimatiellia > CAIKKV01 > PXCX01 > PXCX01. The sequence continues at coordinate 3,045 of PWZG01000405.1, forward strand.
GAAAAACGCGATCCGGCGGAGCTGCTGCAAGACATCTGGGCGCCCGCCGCTCCGTCGCCCGGAGAAAACGCCGCAATCAGAGATCTGATCCTGGCGGCGGTCTGATGCTCTCTTAGGGAGTACCCCTTGCCATGGCAAATCAACCAGCCCGAAAAATCGGCTTCCGAAAACCATCCGTCCGTAAAAGCAGCGCAATACCGCCGGACAATCAGCGTCATATCACGGGAACGGTGGAACGGGTCACGTTTCACAGCCCGGAAACCGGATTTGTCGTTTTACGGGTTACGGCCCAAGGCCATCACGATTTGGTGACGGTCACGGGACAGGCGCCGGAAATATCGGCTGGTGAATGGATCGACGCCGACGGACGCTGGGTCATCGATCCGCAATATGGTCCCCAATTCAAAGCCGAAATCCTGCGCACCACCCATCCCGAAACCCTTGAAGGCATTGAAAAATACCTGGGTTCCGGCCTGATCAAAGGGATAGGACCGGTCAACGCCGCGCGCCTGGTCAAAAGTTTCGGCAAAACGGTGTTTGACGTCATCGAAACGCAATCCGTACGGTTACAGGAAGTCGAGGGTATCGGACCGCAACGACGACGCATGATCAAGGAAGCCTGGGCCGACCAGAAAGTGGTCCGCGAAATCATGGCCTTTCTGTTCAGTCATGGCGTAACGACCAGTCGTGCATTCCGTATCTACAAAACCTATGGCGAAAACGCAATCGCACAATTGCGCGCCGATCCCTATTGTTTGTCACGCGATATTTGGGGGATCGGCTTCAAAACGGCGGACCGGATTGCCCGGAGTATGGGGATCGATAGTATTTCGCCGTTACGTGCGCGTGCCGGGCTGTTGCATGTGCTGCAGGAACTGACGACCGACGGACATTGCGCGTATCCGCGTGAAAACCTGTTGGAGAAAGCCGTCGCCATACTTGAGATTCCAACCCCGATCTTGAGCGACGCTTTGGATGAGGAAATCGCCGCACGCCATCTGGTCAGTGAATCATTCGATCGAGAGGAACCGTTGATTTATCTGGCAACACTGCATCACGCTGAAAGGCAGCTCTGCCGTGTTGTATCCGAACTCTCCCGCGGTATGCATCCCTGTCCGCCAATTGAAATCGAGCGCGCAATACAATGGGTCGAAGATCGCACCGGGATGCAGCTTGCCGAAACCCAGAAAACCGCGGTCAGGGAGGGCGTACGCTCCAAGCTGATGGTCATCACCGGCGGCCCCGGAGTCGGCAAGACCACGCTGGTAAGGTCGCTAATGGAAATCTTCCAGGCAAAAAAATTGCGTATCGTGTTATGCGCGCCCACCGGCCGCGCCGCCAAACGGTTGTCGGAAACAACCGGACACAGCGCCAAAACCATCCATCGCCTGCTGGAATTCGAACCGCGACACAATGCGTTTAAACACGACGAACATCATCCGCTGGGCGGTGACGTGTTCGTCGTCGATGAAGCCAGCATGATCGACCTGCCGCTGGCGTACAGTCTGCTGCAAGCGATTCCAGCCCATGCCGCCTTGATCCTGGTCGGCGATATCGATCAACTGCCGTCCGTGGGACCAGGCTGTGTTTTGCGCGACCTGATCGAAAGCGACCGTTTACCGGTTTGTCGTTTGACCGAAATATTCCGCCAGGCCGCCTCAAGCATGATCGTTACCAATGCACATCGCGTCAATCACGGCCAAATGCCTTTGTTGCCGCAAACCCGCGAAGACAACGGATCTAAACGCGACTTCCATTTTGTCGAAGCCGACGATCCGGAACAAGCCGCGACATTGATCGGCCGGATGGTAAGCGATTCGTTACCGCGCCGCCTCGGCTTCGACCCCTATCGCGATATCCAGGTATTGACCCCGATGCAACGCGGTAACCTGGGCGCGCGCACGCTGAATCTGGCGCTACAACAGGTATTGAATCCCGACGGTGACGCCATCGAACGGTTCGGCTGGCAATTCCGTATCGGCGACAAGGTCATGCAGATCCATAACAATTACGACAAGGATGTTTTCAACGGCGATATCGGCCGCGTAACACGGATCGAGCGCGAGTCACGCACATTGAGTGTCCGTTTCGAGGAACGCGAAGTCGACTACGATTTCGAGGAAACCGACGAATTAATACCCGCCTATGCCTGCACCATACACAAAAGTCAGGGCAGCGAATATCCCTGCGTCGTCGTGCCGATCCATACGCAACACTACATCATGCTGCAACGCAACCTGCTTTATACCGCACTGACACGCGGGCGGCGCATGGTCATTCTGGTCGGAACAAAAAAAGCGATCGGTATCGCGGTCAATCGCGCCACCTCGCGGCACCGCGTGAGCATGCTCAAACACCGTTTGCAGGCGGCGCTGCCGGCACGTTAATGCCTTATTCTAGAGCCTCTGTAATAAAAAACAAGAAAAAGTGACGCGCGGGCGTTGGGTGATTCTGGCCACGGGGTCAGACCTTATATTAGCAATTAAGGCTTTAGCCATGAATATGTTGCTCCTTGTCCAATCGCTGCTCGATTCGCTGTACGATTCGGGCAAGTGTCTC
>PWZG01000433.1 GCA_003567575.1 PVC group bacterium
TGGTCTTTAGGTATTTTGGTTTTCTTTGGGTACTTGGGTATTTCGTCATTCGTCATTCAATGGCACGTCACGAAAGTCGAAACTATAATGCCATAATCCCTTAAGTAAGTGCCATTCGGGGCAGCCTTTATTATTGCAACAGGTAAGCGTTCACGGTTCAGGGGTTCACGGTTCAGGGGTTCGGTTAAGCGTTTCGGGTAAGGGTATCCGGGTAAGCGTGGCGGTTAAGCGGGTCGGGTAAGGGTGGCGAGTAAGTGTCATCCGAACCAACAGAGTTAGGAGTGGTTCACGGTTCACGGTTGAAGGAAAACGGTAACTGTCATTGCATGCTTCCTGACGTGTTCAAAAAATGGTTGCCGCAAAATTCCGAATGGTACCGTGCCGAAGTGTGCCAACCCGCTTTCCGGGAAACCTCTGAACCGTTGAACCGTGAACTTTGAACCGTGAACGGCTACCGTAACAGTTCAGGAAAGTCAGCCAGGAATGACTGACTTACCAGGGCGACCTGAACCGTTGCGTTATTGCAACAGGATTCGGTTCAGATGCAGGATGGGCAACAGGATTGACAACGTGGCGGCGAGCACGAAGATGCCGACGACGATGATGACGGCGGGCAACACGAGATTCAGGGCGCGGTTGGCAAACCGTTCCCAGCGTTGTTCGAGACGTTCGGCCAGCCGTCCGAGCATTTTTCCGGTAGCGCCCGATGCCTCGCCGGACCGGATCCATGCGGGCAACGCCGTCTCGGCAAGCGGTGGCGCCATTGCCACCGCTTCGGCCGGGGTGCAGCCGCCATGGCGTACTTTATCGGCGGCATGTTTCATGATATCTTCCACCCATACGCTGCCGCTGGCTGTCCCGGCCAGAGCCAGGCTTTCCACCATCGGATGTCCGCCGGTTGCGAGTAATTCCAATGTGCGTACGAAGCGCAAGTTGATCAGCACGGTGTATCCGGCGCCGAGCAAAGGTAATTTAAGAATCAGACGTTCCAAGCGTTGCCTTTTGGAGCGGCTGCGTCCGGCGCGAACCAAACCGCCGCGCAGCGTTACCGTGAGCGCGACCAATCCGGCAACGGTAAGCGCCGCGGCGGTTGCGCCCCATTGCATTGACCAGCGAATCATGAATGGCAGCGACACACCGGTTTCGCCCAGCATACGACCGACAGCCGGCAACCCGATACCGGTGATAGCCAGCATCATGGCCGCGGCGAATCCGACGACAAACATCGGGTAGATCATTGCGGAACGGACTTTATCGGCCAAGTTATGCTGGGCTTCCAGAAATCCGGCCAACCGTTCGAGCATCAACGGCAATGCGGCGGCGCGCTGGCCGGCTTCGAGCACGGCTTTTTCGAATGGCTGCATCCCGCCAAACACGGTCGCGAGCGATGAAGCCAACGGTTTTCCTTCGCGAATTGCATCACGAACCTGTGCAACCATCCTCTGTTCGATCCCGACTCCCGGCGCGCTGAAAATAATTCCCAACGCATCCACCATCGGAATACCGGCGCCCAACAACGCACCCAATTCCTCGTAGAAACCGATGCGTTGCGCCACCGTACCGCGTTTCACGGATGCCTTGTATCCGGCTTTGACTTCACGCACCTGATCGGCCAGAACGCCCTGTGCGGCGAGTATTTCTCTTATTTCCTTGGCGTCGCGACCATCAAGGATACCGCGGCACCGGCGTCCGGCCCGATTGTAACCGACATATTCGAACGCGCTCACGGCGCATCATCCTCCGCCCTGCCGGTCACCCGCAACACTTCGGCGGGCGCGGTTTCGCCCGCGACGATTTTTCGAGCGGCATCCTCGTTTAGCGATGTCATTCCACCACGCCCTGCCAGTTCGCGCATATGCCGCAAATCCACTTTTTGACTTCGTACCGCGTCACGCAACGTATCGTCAACGCGCATCAATTCGAACAGCCCGATACGGCCCCGGTACCCGCCCATGCATTCCGGGCAACCGCACGGTTCCCATGTACGGGCGCCTTCCAGCAGGCGTTGTGCGGTCGCGCCCAAAAAAGACATATCCATGAGCGATTCGGAAGGTTTACGGCAATGCCGGCATAACCGCCGGACGAGGCGTTGCGCGACCACGGCTCGCAAAGCCGAGGCCAGCAGGTATGGTTCGATCCCCATATCCACCAGCCGCACCAGGGCGCCGGGCGCATCATTGGTATGCAGCGTTGTCAAGACCAGGTGCCCTGTCAGCGCTGAGCGAACGGCTATTTGCGCCGTTTCGGTATCCCGTGTTTCCCCTACCAGCACCACATCGGGATCCTGACGCAATATATGGCGCAATCCGCGCGCGAACGTCAAACCGATGGTGGGTTTGACTTGAATTTGCGCGATATCGGCCAGCCGGTATTCGACGGGATCTTCAATCGTCATCACATTCTTGTGTAATCGATCCAATCGCGCCATCAAAGCATAAAGCGTGGTGGTTTTACCGCTGCCGGTGGGTCCGGATACGACCATCAAGCCATTGGCTTCATCGAGTAAACCGGTCAGATCATGCGCCATGGTCCGGGGCAAACCCAGTTCCTCCAGCGGCGGCAGGACCGTTCCCCGATCGAGCAGCCGCAACACGACGCGTTCGCCGTCAGCGACAGGCACGGTCGAGACCCGGATATCGATCGCGCGTTCGCCGATCGTAACCCGAGCCATGCCGTCCTGGGGCAGGCGATGTTCGCCCAGATCAAGTTGCGCCATGACTTTCAGCCTTGAGACCAGGGATGCTTCCATGGATTTTGGCGGCGGGTTACGTTCGTAGAGAAGACCGTCGATCCGGTATCGTAAACGCACTCGGTGTTCGCAGGGTTCGATATGAATATCCGACGCACGCTGACGCACGGCATCCAGCAGGATCAGGTTCATCAACTGGGTTACCGGCGCTTCCTGAGCGTCGCGCAACAAGTCTTCGCCGGCGGACACACCGGTTACGGGTGTTGTGCGGTCCGATTTGCCGGACAGCTCGAGCAGATACGCATCCGCGCCATCTTTACGGTCGAAATAACATCTTTCGATACAACGGGTTACGGTTTCCGCGGCGGCAGCCAGCGGTTCCAGCGGGATACCCAGTAAAAGACGCAGGTCTTCCAGCGCCTCGATATCACGCGGGTCGGCCATTAAAACGCAGTCGCGACCTTCGTGCCGAACGGGTAATACGCCGCGCGAACGCGCCCATTCAACCGGTAAATCGGTAATCCAGTCGGGATCAAGGGTTATGTCCGCCATCTCCGCAATGAACGGAATGCCCAACGTCGCGGCAATATGCTTCGCCTCTTCGGCGGCATCCAAGCCGGTGTTTTTATCCGAATCCGTCATGCTGATGGCCCTCATTCCCCGCGCGCTGTCGCACTACGCAGCGCTGTGTACCCGGCTTCTTTTCGCTAGTCTTCCGTTTGGATCGCGCCGGCGCCGGCGTCCGCACCCGGAAATTCCAGGTCGTGATGCAAGCCGGTTCGTTCACGCCATTCATTGGTTATGGCGTCGGCGGATTTTTTGCGTCCGATGACATGCGGCGTCACGAAAATCATTAAATTCGTACGTTCCTCGCGCATGACGGATCCGCGGAAAAGATAACCCAACAGCGGGATTGATCCCAGTACGGGCACGCGGCGATCGGTGCTGGAATTATCTTCACGGATCAATCCGCTGATCACGATGGTATTTCCGTCAGGCACGGTAACCGTCGTAGCCACTTCACGGCGCGCAATGGTGGGCGCGAATTGATCGGGGGGACCCTGATCGATAATGGCCTCGATACTTGGATTGAGCACCATACGAACATCGCCATCGAGATTAACGTGCGGCGTCATCTTCAAATTGATACCGACATCGATGCGCTCGATATTCCTGATGATATCGCGCGCCGTTCCGGTTCCGCCCGCAATCGTGGAGGTAAGGATCGGAATATTATCAACCACGCTGACGCTGGCCTCCTGATTGTTTTGCGAAAGCAACGGGACGCTGGAAAGGATCCGGATGCGACCGTCTCTACGCATGGCATTGAAGTTGAGAATTGCCGGGAACGAAGCCACGAGGTTGCCGTCGGCGTCCAGTCGCGTACCGTGGGCGACCCCGAAGGTCAATCCCCGGGGGAAAAGCCCCTCTTGAACGGCGGCCATGACGCTGTCGACCCCTTCACCGAGACGGGAGGCGCCCTGCACTGTCGTATCCCCTACCCTTTTGGGTTGTTGCAGCGACGCTATCTCGAAACCCCAGTCAAGTTCTTCATCAAGACTCAGTTCGGCAATGACAACTTCGATCAACACTTGTTCGGGCGCCTGGTCCAGTTTATCCACCATGTCACGAACCATTTCGAATTCGCGCGGTCCGGCCTCGACCAGCAGGGCGTTGTTCGATTCCGACGCCTCGATATGGATTGCCTGGTAAAGACCGCTCATGGCCGGACTGTCGACGACGCGGCTCTGATCGGCGGCACGCGTCAGCAATGCATTCAGGTTATCGGCAATCTCTTCGGCGCCGAGATATTTAAGGAAAATGACATGCAACCGGCCGCCATCCGACGGCGGCGGGACGTCGATCCGTTCGATCAGGTCAAGCATCGCCGCGACGTCGGCGTCGGGACCCATCAGGATCAATGAATTGGAATGTCGCACCGGTAACGCCAACAGACCGGCGCGTTGCTCATCCCGGAGCGCTCCGACGGACGGCAACCGTCGGCGCAGCCGTTCCGCCGCGCTTTCCGCGCCGGCACTCATCATGTTTATTTGCGCGGCCATCTCGTCCGCGCCGACATGTCTCAGGACAACGACTTCCGTGCTGACCAGGATTCCCGGTCGATCGATTTCGTGGATCAGTTTTTGAATCGATTCCAATGCGCGAACCGTATCGGTTACGATCAGATGATTCGTTGTTTCCATAACGCCCAGCGCCGGCGCAGTTCCGGTTGCGCCCAGTACCATATCGAGCATTTTCCGCACTTCGGCAACCGCCACTTTTTCCAGCCGGAAAACACGGGTCGCCAAACCTTTTCCCGGCAAATCGGCATCCGGTCCGAACACCTCGCCCAGGGACGTTGCCACGTGCGGCATACGAATCACCCGGTCAACTGGTCCTTCGCGGATCAGCATGCAGCCGACGGATTCCAGAACGGCCATGAACAAGGCTTCGACATCCGTCGCCGGGATGCGCGGGGTTAAAACGGTAACGGTTCCCTCGACGTTGCGATCGACAATGATCCGCCGATCCATGGCTTCGCCGGCCAGTTTGATGAACGAGCGGATATCGGCATCTTCGAAGGTGAAATTGACGTACCCTTTATCCTCCGCGTTAAGCGGCGTCACGATTGCCGTCGCTATCAACGCGCACAATGTTGCAATGCCGGTCATTTTCATATTGGATTTCCCGCACTCATAGTCGATTTTATCCCTGCCGTTACAATCAAGCGATTGCCTCGCCAATCATGCAAGAGAACTCGGCTGCGGACACGCGCTCTCCGTCAACCGTTGCCGCGCCGCTGAAAAACGCCAGGCGTGAGCGCATTTTGAGGAGTGTGACTTCGAGGCGCAAACTATCGCCCGGCCGCACGATACGCCGGAACTTGACTTTCGTCATTCCGGTAAA
>PWZG01000376.1 GCA_003567575.1 PVC group bacterium
ATTTTGTCGTTCTTCGGTTTTCTGAACCAGGCTAAGTTTGACAATGAGATTGAACTATCGCATGTTGCCTGATATGATGTCTCTGAAAGCAACCGGAGCGAAGCGAAGGTTACCCTTGGACTGGTTTCATCGGGCGGGCGACCATGCTGCCTAAATAGAGATTTCTTATCAATTGAAAACAATCCGTCAGCGCAATCTCACCTTGGTTGTGACGTTGTTCGCAAACATTCTCGGTTTGCAAGCGGAAACCGTGTTGTTACGTAGCGGCGCCAAAATCACAGCACCGATGGTGCATCGTCCGGCTGTCTTTTCACCGGCCGACGAAAGCGGGCTAAGGTCCAGAACTGTCTTTTTTCACGAAAAATACAGTGAACAGTTTGTCTTTATGCAAAATCGCGCGCCGATGCCGCCAACCTTTCAATCGAATGGATTCGCGAACATGAAGGAACATGGCGTCGCGAACTGGTTTTTGAAGTCTTACACGATTCAGGGTTCGGTTCCGGCGTGCCTACAACCGGAATCGAGCCACGCGACATTGCTTCAGGCGATTTGGACGGTAACGGCAGCGGCGACATGGTCATTTTGGTTCACGATAAACTGCTGATTTATCCCGGCACAATACGACCATGAATCTAAGGAGTAGCGCAGAAATAACTTTACGTTTGGAAGGTTAACTATCTCGTGAACATTGTCGTCAATTATATCGGAATTAAGGCGGGCTTCGCCTGCAACCCAGAGGTCAGATGTCAGATACCCGACACGCGACACCCCATTACATCCATAATCTCCACATCGTTTTTCAGTATTTTACGCCAGAAACACTAGATCAAGACACCAAAGGAGACCGCATGAAACGAAAACACTTTTCCCCCGAACGCTGGGATGTCGTCCGACAAGCCTACCGGGAATGGTGGGATGGGACGCTGGACCGGCCGCTGATTGCCGTAACCCTGCACGGCTACGATCCCGGCCGACCCGAGCCCGCCTTGCCCGGATACAATTTTCTTTCCCGCTATGCCCTCGAAACACCGCCGCAAGCGGTGATCGACCGCATGGATTACGATCTGGCGGGACGTCGGTTTTTCGGGGACGCTTTTCCGAGTGTCTGGATCAATTTCGGGCCGGGGGTTGTCGCCACTTTTCTCGGAGCGACGCTCCGTAATGCCGAGGAGACGGTATGGTACCAGCCGCCTGAGGTTCGGGAAATCACCGAGCTACGACTGCGGATGAACAGCGCCAATCCGTGGTTCCGACGAATCGGCGAACTGAAGCAGGCGGCGATGGCATACTGGAACGGGGATGTGCAGGTGGGCATGACGGATCTGGGCGGAACGCTGGACTTGGTTTCTACCTTTCGTCCCGGCGAAAAACTGCTTCTGGATCTGTACGATCACCCGGAGGCTGTTCATCAGCGAAGCTGGGAAGCCCACGAGGCGTTCTGGCAGGCTTTTCGTGCCTTCGAGAAAATTCTTTCCGCCGCCAATCCCGGCTATACCTGCTGGACTCCCATCTTTTCCGAAACTCCCTACTACATGCTTCAATGCGACTTCGCCTACATGATCGGTCCCGAAATGTTCGATCGGTTCGTGGTTCCGGAATTACAGGCGGCCTGCCGACGCTTGGATCATGCCTTTTTTCATCTGGACGGTCCCGGGATGCTGCCCCATCTGGATTCCCTCCTAAGTATTCCCGAACTGAAAGGAATCCAGTGGGTGCCCGGCGCCGGGGCGCCGGATATCTCGCAGTGGCCGGAAGTTTACCGGAAAATCCATGCCGCCGGGAAACGCATCCAAGTGGCGGTTCACCAAAGTCCCGCCGGACTGGGAATTGTCGACATCCTTGCCGAACAAATCGGGGATGTTTCAGGCCTGATCGTCATTGGCGGACTTTCACGCGACCACGAGAACGAAACACGCGCCGTGCTTGGGAAGTACGGCGCTGACGTCGGTTCACCGTCAGCGCCAGTCGCGAACTAATGAACGAAACAAGTAAGTGTCCCGAAAACTCCATTGAAAATACTGCAAGTCACTACGCCGGATGCATAAACGCTTTTTGACGTCCCGGTTCGGCTGTTATGCCCAGTATGTGGCGCATGACGCGGAGAAGGTCATACGCGTCCCCGAGGCGTTGCCGGACGAGGCGCTGGCACCACTCGAGCTGGCCATGTGCGTCGCCGCCTGCTTGCGTATGCTGCACGACATGGATGCCATTCGCGGTCGCTGTTTAGGTGTCGGCGGATTGGGAGCGGCCGGCCTTGTTGCTGTGCAGATGGCCAAGGCCGAGGGTGCCGGCGAGGTGATCGATCCGCGAAGAAGTAGAAAAGCGCGCATGCAAGAATGTGCTTGCGGATGAGGAAAGACCAAACTCATGAACTCTGATCACTCCCATGGGAAGCCGGGAAAGGCCGTGCCATCGGTCTCCGCAACCTTCCGAAAAGGCTGTCTCGACTTGGAAGCCGAAGACGGGAACCCGTTCGCGTTCCGCGGCCTTTTGGGATCGGTGGTCGCCGACGGACGCGAGATCCGGCTCGACGGCGGGACGCCAACGCCGACGGGCGCGGCCGGCGCGATCGAATACCGGTTGCCCGGCGGACTGCTCTGGCGCCGGCGGATCCGCGAGTCCGGCGGCTGCCTGTACCTGGACGCGACGCTCGTTAATGCCGGCGGACGCGACGTCATGGTCGGCGAGTGGAACATTCTGGACGGCCGATCCGAAGCCGGCGGAATCGTGGACCTGGGCCGCGATCCGGAACAGGTGCGCTTTTTCAGATGGCAGCCATGGAACATATGCGTCGAGCGAATCACGGCGGCCAAGGATCTGTACGAATCGGCGAACCTGTGTCATCTCTTCGATCCGCACTCGGGCATTACCGTGCTTTTGGGATTTGTCACGCTCGACCGGATGCAGACGGACCACGCTCTGCGCTACGAGGCCGGCCGGGGTGTTACCGAATACCGGGCGACCTGCAGGTTCGGCGGGTACCGCCTGAAGCCGGGCGTGGAACTGCGCTCGGAAACGCTGCGTGTCAGCCTGCATGCCGATCCGTATGAAGCGCTCGAATCTTGGGCGGACGCGGTTTACGAGCGGTACCGACCCTCGTTCGAGGGCGTCGCGGGCGTGTGCGTAGGCGGTGCCCGATCCATGCCGTGGCCGGAGGCCATCGAGGAGCGCGCCCGGGCTGCGTCGGAAACGCTGAAAGGCTTCGGCCTCAACCTGCTCACGGGTGGCACGCATGCCTTGCTCAAGCACGGCCTGCCGGGCAACTGGCTGACCTTCGATGCGTTCGAAGGCGACGGCGAAGGTCCCGAGTCCCGTCTGCGGCGACTGCACTCCCGGGGTTTCTCGTTCAAGTTCTGGTTCTCGCCCTTTTGGTTTTTCGGCGAGGCTGAGGGAACGCTCGAGGTGAACCGTGAAAATCTGCTTAAGGACGCCGAAGGCACACCCATCACGAAGGTCTTCGAACAGGGCGGTTGGGAGTTCGGCAGGGGACCGTTTACGGAAAGATCCCTGACCAAGTACTTTCTCGACGGTACGCATCCCGCCACCCGCGCCTATCTGGCGCGCGTTTTTAAAAAATACCGCGAAATGGGCGTACGCGCCTATATGCTGGATTTTCTCTCCATCATGCCCGGCGCGAAGCCTTACGACGATACGCTGCTCCCGCTCGAAGCGGCGCGCGCCATGCTCCTCGATATCCGTGCGGCGGCGGGTCCCGACACCCATTTCCAGACCGCCGTCGCGTCGACTCCAGGGTTTATCGGCTGCATCCAGGCGGCGCGCGTGGTGCGGGACTACGGTGAAGCCCGTCCGGTGCATCCGATGCCGAACTGGCGCAATGCGGAGCTCTGCCTGCATGACCGCCACTTCGCCAACGCCCACTCCTTTGTCCAGAATGCCGCGGCGGCCTGGTTCACCCACCGGAAGGTCACCCTCAATGACCTCAACCAACTGACGGTCGATCAGCCCATCCCGCTGGAACTCGCGCGGCTGTCCGCCACCGTGTTCGGGCTCAGTGGCGACAGCCCCGTGGTCCTCGGCGACAACCTCGCGACGCTCGCGACGGAACGTCTCAGGCTCGTGAAGATGTGTCTGCCGCGGACCGAAGGGATTCCCGTCCCTGTCGATCTGTTCGACAATGTCGCGCCCGATGGCCATTGCCATGTTCTGAAAAAGGCGGTCAAGACGGATTGGGACGACTATCTGCTGGTCGCGGTGTTCAATACTTCGCCCGACAATCACGCACCGGTGACCGAGTTCTACCGTACGAGGCTCGACTTCGCGCGGCTTGGGCTCGACGCGGCCCTGCCATACCGGATTTACGAATTCTGGAACGGGGAATATCTTGGAACGTTCAAAACCGCGTTCCCCTGTTCGGCGCCGCCGGATGGCTGCCGCCTGTTTCGCGTTTCCCGGGCGCGGTCCCACCCGTGGTTGTTGGGCACCGATCTCCATATCGAGCAGGGGAGAACCGACGTCGAGTCGCTGGCCTGGGACGGCGCGGCATGCACGCTGAAGGGCGTGGCGCGCCGTCCCGTCGGCGAGGCGGGAAGCCTTTTCTTCCTGATGCCGCGTCAATTGCGGATGATCAACCATCCCGAAGCGACCACCCTCAAGGAAGTCATCGACATGCAGACCGTCATCCGCCTGCCGCTGGTTTTCCGGTGCGAAACCGAGCCGTTCGAGCTGCGCTTCGAGGCGATCGACACGCCGTACGTCTCCCGGCAGGGCTGGCTGCCGTATGCGACGGAGTCGGAATGGCTCGCCTACGTGGAAGAACACCGGGATCCCCGTTCAACCCGGATCATCGAGACGAAGAATACGCATGGAGGTTTAGCATGATGAACACTGGAACGAAGATGGGGGAGGGACAATGAAGGCACTTGAATGGGGAACTATGTTTTCGAGCGAATCCGCCGCGCAAGGAATAACCCGATGAAACAAACCTGTAATGTAAATCCCATGGCGACGGAATCCTCGTTCGGCGGACTGGCCACGGATGCGCCAACGTATCGGCCGCTCGACACGGTCACGGTCCTTATCAAGGCGCGCGCGAAGGGCGATGAACGCTGTATGATTCGCGTTTGTGACCCGGAACAACGTTCCTATTTCAAGGCCGATGTACCGCTCGTCAAGGGCCGTGCTGAGATCGAATTCCTCGCCGGCGGCCTGTTGGGCACCCAGTATGTCTATCTGATCTGGGCCGGAGAACGCAGACACAGCCGTTTCATCACCTTCCGTCTCGATTGTCAGACCGCCATCGAGTCGGACGACGCGGATTTCGACGAGCTGTTCCCGTTAACCCGCGAAGGCTTGCTTCGCGGCCGCCGCGAATACGAGACCGCATCAGGCCGGATCGTGGGCTACATGGCGGCGGACACCTGCCATTTCGATGGAATCTGGCTTCGTGACTGGACCTACGGATTGCCCGCCTACCGACATTGGGAACTAGACATGAGTTGCGGCCTCGATCGGTTTTTCGAGCAGCAGCACGAAAACGGCATGATTCCGGACGGCATTGAACGCGACGGCCGCACGTGGCGCGTCGGGTTGGAATCCGATGTCGAATACATCATGACCCTGGCCGTTTGGCGGAC
>PWZG01000201.1 GCA_003567575.1 PVC group bacterium
CGCACTCAACGGACGTGAATGGTTGCGGCGCAGACTCGAAGCGCGCGGTGTGGATTTCCTGCGGCAAGGCAACAAGTTCTTGCACATCGAAGACTACGCCCTGGCGCAACGTTGCCTGCGCCAACAGCTCAACAGGCAATGGCCGCATCTACTCAACAGCTTTCTGCCGATGGCCTTCCCCACCATGAGTCAGACCATCGGGCCACATCTGTCCTACTATTGGACACTCTGGCAGAGCGAGTGGGCTACCGACTTGATTATGGATGCTCCCGCCACATTGACAGCCACCATGGCATCTCTCCTGCGCCACGCCTGGATCACAGGCAACAGCGCCAATGTCCTTCGTTATCTCGGGCGCCCCCTGACGGCGGCGGGCAAACCGCACCGTTGCTGCAATCACGAGGTCATGTCCCGCGTGCTGGACTTTCATGACGGGCTACGAGTACGGCATTGGGTCGATCATAACAGTGCCAAGGTATACAACGAACAAAATGTGCTGCGGATCGAAACCACGATCAACATGCCCGGCATGTTCCGCGTCTATCGCCGTGCCCAAGGTCAACCCCAAACAGCCCGCAAGAAGCTGCGTCCTTTGCGCAAGGGTGTAGCTGACATTCCCTTGCGTGCACAGGTCTCCCAGGAGGTCAACAACCGGTTGATGGGCCAACTGTCCGCCTTCAACCACAAGACGCCATTGATTGATTTGCTTACCCCTCATGTCCGCGGCCGCACGAAAGAGGGACGGCGTGTTCGCGCTCTGGACTTCAGCGGTAAGGACCGCCAACTGCTTCAAGTTATCAGTGATGCCGATTTCACTGTCTGCGGCATAAGCAATGCCGCGCTACGAAAAAAACTCGCATCCACCGCTTGGGGCAGTGGAAGGACCGACCCTCAGCTCTCCGCGCGCATCAGCCGGCACCTGCGCCTTCTGCGTGATCACGGGATCATCCGCAAGGTCCCCAACCGTCACCGTTATCACCTCACCGACAACGGCCGGCAACTGACCACCGCACTCAACGCTATGCTCTCGGCATCCACCGAACAACTTCTCGATATGGCCGCCTGAGGCGCCATCAAGCCAAACGTCCGACGCTCACAACCACAGGTGAAGTGTGTCCAAAGCGTGCCTGAATCGTGCAAAACTGACCTCTGACCTCTGACTTCTGACCTCTTGCCCGAATCTCCCAACAGCATCGCATCATTTTTCTTGTTTTATATGACAGAGGCTTTAGAATAAGTCACTAATCTGGATACACCACTGATTAATCTTAACGCAACAGCGATCCTGTTGTCAAATTTTCGATTTGCAGCCGACTTGACTTTAACCGGGATGATGTTAGTATAGCCCATCCGTTTGTAAGCCAACGTAGCTCAGTTGGTAGAGCAGCTCACTCGTAATGAGCAGGTCGTCGGTTCGATTCCGACCGTTGGCTCCATAAGTTTAGGCCGCCGCCGAATGGTAAAGATACCGCTGGAAGCCGCTGAATAGTTGGCCGATTTGCTGTGGTATCGTGCTGCTGCTCATGATTAATGAGCAGGTCGTCGGTTTAACTCCGACCGTTGGTGCAATCGTTCGCAATGAGGATCGAAGCAGCGAATGGCTACATTTATCAGTAACGTACAATGTGTTTTCCCCGGCGAAAAGACGGTGACCACGAGCATTCGTTTCGCTGACGGAATCGTGGCCGCTATCGGATTGGATGCACCGGTTCCGGGAGATACCGTGATCGAGGGTCGCGGACTCCGGTTAACCCCCGGCCTGATCGATTTACATGTGCATGGTATCATGCGGTACAATTTCGATAGTGGACCGGATGATTTACTGGCGGCATCGCGCGCTTTTGCGAGGTTTGGAGCGACGACGGTATTGCCGACTGTACTGCCGCGCAAGGGGCCGGATACGTTTCCCCGGCTTGCGGCGCTGGCTGAAGCGCTGGAGAAGGTCGAACAGGTCAAAATGCCGGGTTTTCATCTTGAAGGCCCGTTTATGGCGTTGCCGGGCGCCGGCTGCGATGTGATCCCGGGCGATGTTGGGTTGTTGGAAGAACTTCTCAGTGTCTGCCGGCAACGGGTCAAGGCCATGTCGCTCAGTCCTGATACACCCGGTATCATTCCGGTCATTGAACGTTTGTGTGAGCGAGGGATCAGGCCGTTTGTGACGCATACTCGCGCAACGCTGGAGCAGACACGTACCGCAATCGCCGCCGGCGCCCGCCATGCAACCCATTTTTACGATGTTTTCCCGATGCCCGAGGTGATCGATCCCGGGGTACGCCCGGCGGGCGCCGTGGAAGCGTTTCTTGCGGATTCCGACGTCACGGTTGATGTCATCGCCGACGGTTGTCACGTGAATCCGTTGGTAGTCCAACTTGCGGTTCGCGTCAAAACCTGTTCCGGCGTTGCCGTGATTACCGATGCCAATATCGGCGCCGGCTTGCCGCCGGCCGAATATCCGACGCCATGGGGATACCCGGTACGAACCAAGCCCGGTGACGGTGCGCGTATCGCCGATCCCAATCATCCATCGTACGGTGCGCTGGCCGGCAGTGCATTGACGATGAATGGCGCCATGGCCAATGTGCTGGAGTGGATCGATGAACCGCCGGAAACGGTTTGGGCCATGGGAACGGCGACGCCTGCACGCATCGCCGGTTTACCGGATGCCGGGACCTTGGCCGTCGGGAAACCTGCCGATGCCGTCCTGTGGCAAGACGACCTGACGCCGGCCATGACATGGCTTGACGGTGAGCCGGTGTATTCGGCGTAACACGCTTGAGATAATGTCAGCGGACCGTGCTGAGCACGGCGCCGGTAATCGATTCGGCTTTACTCAGTACCGGCGAATTGCGCGGTAGCCAGGCGTGTCGCCGTGCCAGGGTTACCAAATGATTGCCGCGAAAAGGATACAGCAGGTAATCAAGTTGAAACGCAACACGGAAAAAAGGATGCGCAATTCGGTGACGCTTCAAGATGCGGTCAAAACTATCTGCGGCATCCGCCGGAATGGTGTGCAGGGACGATTTCAAAAAAATATTTACCAGTTCGGAAAAAAAGTGCGCATAGGAACGGATATCGATGACGTCAAACCCTGTTTTGAGCAATTCGAAAAGGTCGTTGTTGCTGAATTCACGGCGTGGTGCGACAGGCGTCGTGCGGCGTCGGTCGAGATAACGCCGCAACGGGCGCAACGGTTTCAGGTGGCCGGCATAGGGTACGTTGAGAGCAATGTGGCCGGTCGGACGCAGAACGCGGTGACATTCGTCAATCAACGGCGTGGGATTCGGCAGGGTTTCCAGCACGTCAACCAGGACAACCAGATCGAACGTGTTGTCGCCAAAAGGAAGCTGTTCCGGTGTCAGCATCGCGATACCGTCGGGAATCAGGGTGCGCGTTGTTTCCACGGCTGTCGCCGAGGTCAACAGTGTTTGCCAGTCGCCGCCGTGTTTACGCAGATAAAACGAAAAAGCGCCGCCGTCGTTACCTATTTCCAGACATGTCTTTGCTTCGGTCGGTCGAATCAACATCCGCAACTCTTTGAGAAGGGTTTGTTGCATGGGTGAACGAAGGAACCGTTCGAGTTCACGATCGGACGGTGTCGTGGTTGATTCATCAGTCGGCGTTGTTGTGGGATTAATCATGGGATATTCCTGCGAATAAGAAAACTGAAATTATCATAACAGAAAAAAATGTTTGTAAAAGACTAAAAAACGGATGGCCGGCAACACCCGCCCCCGCCCCCCGACACCCGCCCCCGATTCCATCCATAAGCTCCGCATGAATTTTCTTGTTTTTTATGACAGAGACTCTAGAATATATCATTAATGAAACCGTGTGAACCCATGGATATGGTAATTGCCGGTGGACGTATCGTCGATCCCGCAACCGGGCATGACGCTGTCGGTGATCTGTATATCGTTGACGGTTGCATCAGCGACGTACCGTCGGCGAGACCGGATTGTAAACGGTTGGATGCCGCCGGTTGGATTGTCATCCCCGGCTTGGTGGATTTGCATACGCATTTACGGGAGCCGGGTGATCCTGCGGCCGAAACCGTGCTAACGGGAACGGCGGCCGCCGCCCGTGGCGGATTCACGACGGTGGTGGCCATGCCCAATACACGGCCGCCGCTGGATACGCCCGACCGGATTGGGGAACTGGCGCAACGTGCGGCGGCCGATGCGCTGGTTCGCGTGTTGCCTTGCGGTTGCCTCACGCAAGGACGAGCCGGTGTGGCGGCGACGGATATGTCCGCGCTGAAAGCAGCCGGCGCGGTGGCGTTTTCCGATGACGGCGATACGCCACTTGACGAACGACTGTTCGAAGAGATTGCCGTCAAGGCGCAACGTCTCGAATTGCCCATCCTCGACCACGCAGAAGACAAACGGTGTTCGGCCGGCGGCGTCATGCACGCCGGATCCCGTAGCCGCGACCTGGGTCTGCCCGGGATTCCCGAGGAGGCGGAATTGCTGGCGGTCGACCGCGATATCCGTATGGCCGCGCAAACGGGATGCGCTCTGCATATTCAGCATGTATCCAGCGCCCGAACCATCGAACGGATTCGTAAGGCGCGTGATCGGGGGATCCCCGTTTCGGGTGAAGCGACACCGCATCATTTGTTCTTTTGCGATACGGACGTCACATCCACCGATACCCGGTTCAAGATGAATCCGCCCTTGCGAGGAGAACATGATCGCCGCGCATTGCGGGAAGCGGTTATAGATGGCGCCATTGCCGTGCTGGCAACCGATCATGCGCCCCATACCGCCGATGCCAAGGCCAAGGGTTTTATGGATGCACCATTTGGCGTTGTGGGATTGGAAACGGCGCTGGCTGCGACGTTTACGCTGCTGGTCTGCCAATCCGGGATGCCGTTGCTGGCATGGTTGCGCCGCTGGACCACCGGTCCTATGCGAATCCTGGGAATGCCGCCGCCGCGATTGGCGCCGGGCGAACCTGCGGACGTGACCGTTTTCGATCCAGAGGCCGAAGGATTGGTAGATCCTGCGCAATTCCTGTCGCGTTCGGTGAATTCACCGTTTATCGGATCCTCGTTGAAAGGCAAGACCATGGCCACGTTTTGCCGCGGGCGCCTGGCCTGGCTTGATGACGATGGCGCCAAACGGCTACGGCCGGAATCGTGAGGTCCAAGCAACCATTAGCAAAACTTCGTTTGCATTTCCGGGCAGGATATGCTTGAATTCTCCGATGTTGCGTTGTATAAGAAAGTGTCAATAAAAAAAACGGTAGAAAAAGCCGCGGTCCGGTATGTGATCGTCGCGTGAGCGCGGCAGGAGAGTACAGTTTATGGCTTCAATACGTGGTATGTCTGATCCAGTCAAAGGTTCAATCTTTGAACTGACCGATGATGCGTTGACGATAGGGCGGTTGCCGGAAAACCAGGCGTCCGTGCCGGATCCGTCCGTTTCGGGCAAGCATTGTGTAATTGAGCGTGACGGCAATAAATTTACCGTTCGTGACTTGGGATCGACCAATGGTACGCAGCTTAACGGGATCAAGGTGAATTCAAGCCGGCTTAAACCCAAAGATATCATCAAGGTTGGTTCGGTCGATTTGATGTTCGACGGTGAAAACG
>PWZG01000255.1 GCA_003567575.1 PVC group bacterium
CTCTCCCAGAGGGAGCGGGAGATCACGCGAGTGAACGGCTAACGGTTTTCTTGTTTTTTATGGCGGTTTCGTGTGTTTAAGGCACTGAAGTATTGCCTTATGGCAAAAATCAGTCTGCGGTCTGCGGTGTGAGTGGATACTCTTACGCAGACACGAATGGCGCTTACTCGACTTCTTAACCGCCGCCCTTAATCGGTTACACCTGCCGCCTGCATAATCGAAATGTCCATCATGCCATCATTCCAACATTCCAACATTCCGCATCCCTGCGAGATGCTAATGATTTGTATTTAGTGATTGTCAACCGCCAGGCAATACGTTATAAATGCCACCTACGAATCGCAAAAAATGAAAGAAAGATCATGAAAAGAAAAATCGGATCGCAACTCGGATTAATATGCTTGTTGACGGGACTGCTGGCGACGGGTTCGGCGTCAGCCGGCATCGAGCTGGTACGGAACGGCGAGGCGGCGACGGCGATTGTTTTGGCGGTCGAACCCCATGCGCTGGAACAACGCGCGGCGGATGAATTGGTCGAGCATATTCAACTGATCAGCGGCGCGATATTACCGGTGGTCAAATCCGGCGCCGTCCCCGAAGGCCTGACACCCATCCGTATCGGCGCCGCTGCTGACGCGGAACTGGAGGCATTGATTTTGGAACATGGCAACATGCCGGATTCCTTTATCCTGCTTGTTGACGATCAAGGTGTTCAACTACGCGGTCTCTCGCCGCTTGGCGCCCGCCATGCCGCTTACGAAATGCTCGAACAACTTGGCGTGCGCTGGTTTATTCCGGGAGAGATCGGACGGGTAGTGCCCCGCATGGGAAACGTGACGCTGATGCGACAGCGAACCGTTCAGGTGCCTTCATTCAAGACACGCGATCAACGCTCCCAACATCGCGACGACACCTGGGCCGAACGCGTTCGCGAAAATCGTGGTTACGGTCACGGCCGTTCCCGCCCTGGCACGCATAGCACCGGCGGTTCGCCGGATCGCTCGGAACAACCGCAATACTGGGCAATGCGCGCCGATGGCAGTCGCGGCGGCGGACAGCTTTGCCTCACCGGTTCGCATGACAATCCTGGCGATCCAGCCGATCCGCAACAGAATTACGTTCTCGGATCGGTGACCGAACATTTCCTCGAGCGCCTTCGCCGCATGCCACCGGAAGCACTGAAAGAACGGATTGTCTTCAATGTCGGTCCCCGCGATGGTGGCGGGTTCTGCGTGTGTGCGATGTGCAAGGCGCTCGATCCGGATGTTACAACCCCGTTTGCCACGCCGCGACCATCCCATACGGACCGTTACGTCTGGTTTTTCAACCAGGTTACGAAAGCCATCCGGCAGGAATTTCCCGATGCCGATGTGCTGTTCGGGTTCTATGCCTATGGCGCACTGATGCATCCGCCGCAAGCCGTGCAACCGATGGGTAACCTGGCGATATCCGTAGCGCCTATTCACTTATGCCGCATTCACGGACCGAACAATCCCGTTTGCCCGGAGTCGGACTATTACAGTTATAAATTACGCACATGGGAACCCTACGTCGAGGAAGTCTGGTGCCGTGGCTACACCTGGAATCTGGCTGACCCGCAGTTTTTGTTTCCGCTGGTGCATCGCTTGCGCGAGGAAATCCCGCTTAATTACCGCTACAAGCTGGTCGGCTACGGTACCGATGCGAACCATTCCTGGGCGGCTCATTTGCCTGCCAATTACGTGGCGGCCAAGTTGATGTGGGACCATACGCTTGATGTGGATGCACTGATGGCGGACTTCTACGACAAATTTTACGGTCCGGCTTCGGAACCAATGGGCGCCTATCACAGCTTTTTGGATGCGACAATTCGCGACGCCGATCATCACACCGGCAGTATCTGGGATATACCGTTGATTTATCCGCCCGAGACGCGCACTCATGCCCGCGGACTACTCGAACAGGCAACCGTGCTGGCGGGAACGGACGACGATGAGTTGTTCGCCACCCGGGTATTGATACAGACGCGCGCAATGGATTATCTCGACGCCTACTGCGAGTTGCGCGCACGACGGCAGGCATTTGATTTTGCGGGTGAATGGCAGGCGCTTGAGCGTGTTGCCGCCATGCGCGACAGCCTGCTGAACGATTTCGAGTATCCCATGCTGCATCCCCGGCATGCGACATCGCTTTTTGAACGATTTGTGGCTCGTCCGACTCGAATGATTTACGAATCGCTCAACGGCGGCACAGGCGATATCGTAGCCCGCCTCGATTACGAGTGGCAATTCCAGCTCGACCCGGAAAGCTGGGGTCAATACATCGGACTGCATCGGCCTGAGAGCGCCGGCGGCAACTGGCAGACGCTTCGCGCCGATACCAGTTGGAGTAACCAGGGGCTGCGTTACTACTTCGGACAGGCCTGGTATCGACAAACAGTTGAGGTACCCGCGGAGTTTGCCGGGCGGACCGTCAACATCTGGTTCGCGGGTGTCGACAATACGGCCGAAGTCTGGGTCAACGGACATTTCGTCGGCGCCAATCACGGCGGGGCGGAATTCGATCTGGATGCCTACGGTTCATCCTTCCGTCCGTTCCAGTTCGCCGCCACGCACGCGATCAACTTCGGTGGCCCCAACGTGGTAACGGTTCGGGCCGTGCGCCCAGGCACTAACGAACTGGGGACCGGCGGCATCGTCGGTCCTGTCATGTTCTACGCGCCGGCCGAGTGAAGCTACCGCTGCCTATTCACGACTGAAAGAAGTCGTTTAAGTGTAACCGATGAAGGGTGGCGGTTAAGAGCACGGTTAAGTGGTTATTTCCCCGCTCGTCATACGAAATTATGGTTTTTCCAGAACCACCTTTATCCAATCGCGACCCCGGTTAGCGGTGCGCAGGACAACACCCCCGTCGCCGGCGGCCAGCGCCACCTGGTCGGAAACCACCGCGACCGCCCGCAAAGGCTCCTTGCAGCCGGTTTCAATTTTCCGCCAGTGCGCGCCGCCGTCATTTGTTATCATGACTATACCGGCTTCGCCGACCGCATAACCGGTTTGACGGTCGTGGAAGGCGATTCGCCACAAGCTTTCCATGGCAAGTCCCGGCGTTAATTCCCAGTTCCGACCGGCATCGTAGGTTCGGGCGATCCCGCCGAAGCGGCCGGCGGCGAAACCGGTATTGCCATCGACAAAACAAATACCCAGCGCCTCCTCGGGCAGCGTTTGGCGCACAAATGATTTTCCGCCACCCTCTATGGTCAGCGCCAGTCGCATGCTGCCGACGACCCAGACCTGATCGCGGGAAAGAGGCGCCATCGAAAGCGCCTTGGCTACTTTGTCCCAGCGGCCGTCTTCACGGTTATTCCAGATTTCACGCCAGCTTCGTCCACCATCCTCAGTCTTCCAGATATGGCCGTTGCCGCAAAGATAGCCGACCTGTTCATCAACCATTTTCAGATCGTGATGATACGCCGATGCCGCCAGCGAGCTGGTGTCGATCACCTGCCAGGTGTCGCCACCGTCACCGGTATGCATCAGTTCGTCCCACATATAGTCAACCATCCAATCGACGCCTTTGATCAGCATATCGGCCGCCAGCCGATCTCCGGTCACCTCGTGGTAATGTTGGAGACCGATCAGGGTCAAAGCGACCATAAAAGTCTTGCCGACCGGGAAGCGAGGATCGTCCAGGCCGCCGCCGGAGTAGATCCAGGCCCCGGTCACCTGATCCTGTTCACGAGCGCAGATGTCGACCACCGCCTGCGCGGCGCGGAGATATCGGGGGTCAAGGGTATTGTGCCAGGCATACATAAGGCCAATCAACCCCCAACCGGGCCGGCGCGCGCCGGGTCGACCCCGGTATTTCGGATACCGAACGTGTCCGACACAGCGCGCAAAAAAATCGCCCATTTCGGTACCGTGTTTTCGCGCACGCGGTTCACCGAGAAATCCCCAATAATCGAAAAAACACTCGAGCCAGGCGTGGCCGATGTCAGCGCCTATCCGCTCGGTATGATCACTGCTGTGAGCGTGCGGCGCGCCGGCAAGATACTCGTATGGTGCCGGCAGGTAGTGCATGACATCGGTATCCATGGTGTGGCGTGTGCATGCGGCGGCGAGGTCAAAGTAACGCCGGTCGCCGGTCCGCGTGAACTGGAGAAACCATGTATGCCCCCAGTCGTACTCGTTATTGAGCCAGCCTCTGGGCATGGCGTCATAACGGCTGTCGCCGTAATTGCGATAGCCGTATTCGTCGCGTTCCTCACGGGTTCTCATGATTTGCTCGTAGCCGGCCGCGATAGCCGCCTCGAATTCGGGCTGACCGCTTTCGGCGGCGGCGGAAAGCGGACCGAGCACACCGCTTTCGCACATCCAATCGGCCGGAGGCACCAGTAACGGGCGCTGGTTGATCAGCGACATCATTGACCCGGCCGTGGGTGCATCGTCGCCAAACCAAAGCCATAGGTCATGCGTCTGCGCCTCGCCGGGCGAGAACAGCATGCCATGCTCGCTATCATCATCGAGCAGTCCGGCGGTCAAAACACCATTTTCCAGACGCAGTGAAGCAGGAAAACGTTCCCAGAAATCGGATACGCCGAGCGTAATCAGGTTCCCGGCCCGGACCCAGCCCTGATGGCGTCCGGCCGCCGATTGACCGTCGATTTCGTAATGTCTGGAACAGGACTGGCGCAGGCATTGCCCCTCATGCTCACCGAATGATAGTTTCTCCAACCTATTGACGGACTCGAATTGAAGATCGACTTTTTCCAGCCGGTATTCGACGCATGTGGCCGAACGGTTGATAATCGTATGCTCAACGCGAATCAAAGGTAGTCCGGCATAAAAATGCAGGCGGTACTGGTAATGAAATGCCGGTTCCGGGCCCTGGTATTGGCCTTCAATAAAAACCACTGCATGCAGCGGTCCCTTCTTCTCCACCAGGACGGTAAGTGGCGGAGCTTGGCAATGGACCGGACCCGCTTTTACCTTCACCTTCGACAGCGCGCCAATCCGCAGCAGCGCTTGTCCGTCGCGGATGACCGTACCCAGCACCCCGGGATCGCCCATAGGAAGCATCGTCTTTATGACTCCGGCATCAACAAGAATGTCGTCAAGACGTTCTTCGATCCGCACAGCCGGCGTATCGTTCCCTGCCCTTTCTCTTGCCGCAGCCAGGGTGAACATTTCACCGGCCCACGCCATGTCGGGAACAGCGTCCAGAAGCAGCCAACGCACCGAACCGTCCGGCCAGTATCCGTTTTCTTCAGTACGGCAAGGAATCAAGCTGCCGTCAGGGTCAGCCAGCGTAAACGCCTGCCCGGATTTCAGAAACCCTTTCTTGATTGGGATTCCAAAAGAAACCGGCCAGCGCAAACCCGGCGCCTTGTGTGCCTCAAGACGTAATTTTAGCATGGTTTCATCTTCAAAATTCTACAGGCTATCGGCTGGAGTCCTTGCCGCTTGCTTGACGTTCCAATATCGTGCCGGGGTCGTACTCGTTCGGCGAATTGAAAGCGATCAGACTGCGATGCTCCATCGCGATACGGTTTTTCAATGCCTGGAACCGTTCCGCGTGTTCCGACTGGACATCATGATCCTCATGGCGATC
>PWZG01000402.1 GCA_003567575.1 PVC group bacterium
GGATGCCTGAAGCGACAATCGCCGCATCGGTGGAAGCAGGTCGGGTACGAGAGATCGGGCCATGGGATGCCGAGGTCGGGCCGACCTCGGCCACAAAGAGCCGTAAACATGATCTCCGCGAAGCGATGCCTTTCTTAACTTCGATGTTGGACGTTCGCCTCGGCCGGGACGGGTCGCCTATCGCCTTGGGTTTGAAACACCAACACGCTTAGTCTCCCAACACTCTTAATCTCCGTCTTCTGTCTGCGGTCTGTCCGCCCGTGGCGGCCAGTCTTCCCTTGGGTTGCGGGCGAAGCCCGCCTTAAGACAATTTACAGAACCAACCACGGTTACGGCGCAATAAACGGGATCGATTGTTTGTCCCATCCGCTGACCAGCCAAACCACGGCGCGTACGACATCGCGAAACGCGTGGCCGCGTGTTTCAGGCACCGCGCGGCCGGCAACCGGTACCGGCGTAAACGCGATGCCGCGCGCGGCCAGTACAATCCCCGCAACCGCACAGGCCCGTCGGATATGGTGATCGGATGTGACCAGATAAACATGCCCGTAACCGCGTGCTTCAAGCAAATCAACCATCACGGTAAAGTTGGTCAAAGTATCCACCGCCTTAAGGTCGAGGGTCACCAACTCAGGATCAACGCCGGTCTCGGTTGCCAGCCGCCGTCTGACACCGTCGGTAATACCGGACGAAACGATGACCTCCATTCCCGGACGTGCCGCCGCCATTGTCAAGGCGTACTGGTAGCGCGCTGCCTGACCGCCCAACACGAAGATCGCCCGCGGTTGCGGATGGCGTCGGAATGCCTGTCCCAGGCGTATCGCAAGCCAGCCCATCGACACCGGCGGCAATGCAATTAGCGTCAACAATAGCAACACGGCAACACGCCGGAACCGTTTGCGTCCGGACATTGTATCTCGTTTATCTTGACCTGAATCGATCATCTGCGGTATACTTATTGTTTGTTTCATGACAGTCATCAATTATACAGACGGCATCCAAATGGTCAAACAATCATCAGAAAAAAAGCCTGCGCTACCGTTCAAAAAAACCGTAAAGACGATATCGGGCGAAGGCGAACTTCGTTTACCCGGTGTTGCCGTCAGTCCCGGTGTTGCCATGGCGCGTATTTGCCTGTTCAGCGAAGACCGTCACGCCGGTTTCGAGGAAACATCGATAGTCGCGGACGATGTGGCCGGCGAAAAGAAACGGCTGGCTAAAGCGCTGGCAAGAGCCAAGAACCAATTAACCGAAACCGCCGAAAAAGTCACGCAGCAACTGGGCGCCGCGGAAGGGGAAATCTTTACTGTCCAGCGCGCGATCATGGAGGACGTCGGCGCACTGGAAAAGATTGAAGCGCTAATTGAAACCGAACTTGTCAACGTTGAGTCAGCCGTCATGCGCACGTTTACGGATTACGAACGACGGTTTTCCGAATTAAGCAACGACTATATGCGGGAACGCGCCGGTGACATTGCCGAAGCCAAACGCCGGTTACTGGATGCGCTGACTGATTTAGGTCCAAAACTGGCCTGCGAAGGATTCCGGCATTGCCGTCGCGGTCGCGATCGCATTATCGTGGCACGCGAACTTTCGCCGGCTTTAACCGTCGAATTGGACACGACTCGCGTGCGAGGATTCGTTACCGCGCACGGCGGTGCGACTTCGCACGCGGCCATCCTGGCCCGTGCGCTTGCCGTCCCATCGGTCAGCGGCGTGGAAAACATTCTGAAACATGTTGCCTGCGGCGTAAATATTCTGGTCGACGGCAACGCAGGCGAAGTGATCCTACGGCCGACACGGCAAACCATTGCCCGTTATCCGGAATTGAAGCAAGGACGCAAGAAAGAGCCTGAGATCGAGGCGCCGCTGGCTGATTTTACGGTCATGGCCAACATCAACCTGGCCTCCGCCGCCGCCGCCGCCAAACGGTTTCGCGCCGACGGTATCGGGTTATACCGCACCGAGTTCGAACATATTGTCGCCGGCCGGTTGCTGGATGAAGACGAACAACATCACCGCTATACAAGCGCCTTGAAAGCCATGGAAGGACAACAGGTCTTTTTCCGTTTGCTGGATATGGGCGGCGACAAGGGCGGCGAACTGCTGGGGTTGACGGACGAGGAGAACCCGTCGCTCGGGTTGCGTGGCGCGCGCCTGTTACTGCGACGTCCCCAACTGCTTGAGCCACAAGCGCGTGCGCTGGCGCGCGCGGCAACCCAGGGACCGTTTTCCATTCTGTACCCGATGATTGTCGATACAGTCCAATTTCTGGCATTACGGCGGCGCATAACCGATACGCTGGAAACACTGGCGGGCGACAAAGCCCATCCGATACGCCATGGGGTCATGTTTGAAGTGCCGTCGGCATGCCTTCAAGCCGATGAGCTGCTGCAACACGCCGATTTCGGCAGTATCGGCACCAATGATTTGGCACAGTACCTGTTTGCGGCCGATCGCGACAACGAATACGTGGTTGATGATTTAAACATGGACCGACCGGTCTTCTGGACGCTGATCGGCAATATCGTATCGGCGGCGCAGCGCGCCGGTAAACCGTTGTCCGTCTGCGGCGAGCTGGCGTCCGATCCGCAATATCTGCAACGTATCCATCAACTGGGTATCCGGTCCGTCAGCGTGAACATCCAGAGTATTGCGGGAGTACGCCGTA
Source organism: PVC group bacterium (assembly GCA_003567575.1). GTDB lineage: Bacteria > Verrucomicrobiota > Kiritimatiellia > CAIKKV01 > PXCX01 > PXCX01. Next base: position 2,672 of record PWZG01000402.1, read on the forward strand.
CTTTGCGCAATCAAAATGAAAAAACAATAAACCGGGACTATCCGAATGTCAAATAATGTTCCATCCGATGCAACGTCGCCCCGCGAACGCGCCTGGCGTTCCTCGGCCGTAACGCTGTCCGACATGGAAGTGTTCGTTTTCCCCGACCTGATCTACGGCTTAGTCCTGGCCAACGTCATGTCTCCGCGGATATGGCGTTGGCGCGACGATCCCTGGTTCAAGAACATCGAACACGCCAAACCCAACCGCCGTATTCAACGGTTGAAACAATTCGTCATGGATCACTATGTTTTCAATCTCGATTTGGATACATGGGGATTGACCACCAAACAACGCGAGATCGAACGGTTCCAGGATTTTATCGATACCGATGCGCTGCAACAATCCAACGCCCTGTTCGGATACCAGGGCGACAAGTATTATTTCGATATCGATATCCGCACCCATTTCGGCCTCGACAAGTATGAAGGCGACACCATTCCGTACTGGAAAACGGAAACGGTGGAAGCGATGGATGCTTTCAAGTTCAAACCGGCCATGCAAACCGGCGCAGGCGAATGCGTGTCGCTAAGCACGCTTTACGCGGCGGCGCTGTTCATTGTCGCCAGAATTCCATTGGCCGATATTTTCATGATGGCAACCCCGTTGCATTCGCAGAATTTTATCGACGTGGGGCAAGGGATTCTCACCAATAACCGGCGGCTGGTCACGAAAACGATGTGGTTTAACGGAACCGAAATATCGGCGCAGGCACGGCGGGCGCTCGAACACGAACGGGTAACGCTCGTTGCGCACGAATCGGGCGTCATCCATACGCTTTACCCGGAGGCCACCATCGATCCGCAAGCCTACCGGAGATTTTACACCCAAATACGGCAGTTTTTACACACGGATTTCAGCGAGGAAATCCTGGGGAATTTTCTGCGGCAACACGGCGCCATGCAACGTTGTTTTCAAATCCGATGGCCGATTCACGGCGTCGATCACTATATCGCCGCCGAACGCGTATTCGCCTACGAACACAACAGCTCATTCCGGTTCACCGACGGCACCGTCACCAAATTGATGGACGACATCGATCATGAAGAGTTTCATTCCTCCCCCCTCGCGCATCGCATGGTGTTCAACGATTGGCAACGGTTTGTCCGCGAAAATCAACTCGATTTACGCCGTTCCGAAGATCTGGAGCGATTGAAAGCACGATTCGAAGGCGACTGTATTGACGCCGACATGACGTTGCAGGCGCTGGTCCGGTTCTGTTATACCGAGCCGCGGTTACCGGATGCCGCATCCAAAACCTTTACACGAACGGCGCCACCGCTGGATTTGCATCCCGAGATGACGCGTGAAGAAATTATCGAGCGACTAGCATCCATCCGCGACCGCAACCCGATGGCGCAAGCCGCGTTTTATGCCTACCGTGACCTGAACCGTTGCGAACCGCAACCGTTCCTGCGGGCAGCCTTGCAGCGCAACCCCGTTGCCGGTAACGCGCTGCCAGACAAGAGCGCGGATGACATCGCGGAGATTCTGCGCGAATACCCGACGGAATCTATTTATGACGAGCCGGCCCGCCTGGCGCAACCCGACGAAGTATGGAACTTCAAGCGCGGGACAGGAATCGAGAAGGCAATTTTGCTGGCGAATATCCTGTATGCCCGCAATCCCCGCGCCGAGCTTGCCATCCGAATCGACGACGCCGATAGCGCCACGGTAACCGGACACGATGGGCAATGGACCTTTCCCGGCGTTAAAGCCTTGAAACCGCAAACCTGGCGACTGGCGCCGGATTTGATCGTCGACGGTTAAGCGCTTTTCAAATGACGTTAACATTGTTCATTTTAAGTTTTGTGGGGGGATTTTTCTCGGGCTTACTCGGGGTCGGCGGCGCGGTGGTCCTGATCCCGCTGATGTTGTACGTCCCGCCGTTGGTCGGGGTGGGACAGTTAACCATGCATCAGGTTTCAGGGGTCACCATGATTCAGGTGCTGGCGGCCACCATTTTTGGTTTTTTGGCGCATCGAAGCGGCGGTTTTTCCCATACCAAAACCATACTGGCCGTGGGTATCCCGATGGGCATATTTTCATTGCTTGGCGCGGCCGTGTCCCAGACCATGCACGGGAACCTTATCTTGCTGGTGTTCGGCTGCCTGGTCGTTTGCGCCTTCGTGATGTTACTGAAGAAAGCGCCCGCCGAACTGGATATTGAATCCAACGATGTCGATTTTAAACCGCTCTTGTTTATGACGGTGGGATGCGCGGTGGGGTTCGCCGCCGGAATCGTCGGCGCCGGCGGCGGTTTTATTCTGATTCCATTGATGATTCGTATTCTGAAAATACCGATTCGCGTCATTATCGGCTCCAGTCTGGGCATTTTGTTTCTCGGCGCGCTAGCCGGCGCTGTCGGTAAATCCATGACAATGCAGGTGCCCTGGCCGTACCTGACGCCGGTCATTGCGGGATCCATCCCGGCCGCGCTAATTGGCGCGCGTATCAGCCGGGCTATCCCGACATTTGCCATCAGATATACCCTGATCACGGTCGTTTTTTTGACCATGCTCAAAACATGGTGGGAAATCATCGCCGCCTGGTTATAACTCAGGCAACCATAATCTCGGAAACAATCTTTGTCGCTTTGTCGAAAGATGGCAACGACGATCGCGACGACAATAACCGGTCACGGATCTTGCTGGCCACGGATGCCTCTCGATATCCTTTTTTGGCGTCTTTCGTGGGACGGGATGGTATCCCGTCCTACAGCGGCCGCAAATCGGTGGGCGAATGGTAGTTTACTCATCGTTCTCGCCCTCGTCCTCGCCCCCCGAAGATTTTCGCCCAGGTTTTTCGGGACACGAGAGAACGGAGCACGATTACGCGCGACGATTA
>PWZG01000338.1 GCA_003567575.1 PVC group bacterium
CAATGCGTAAAGAGTATATCAACCGGACACTAGCATAGATGACGAAAACACAGAGTATCCAAGAGGGGCACATGTGGAAAAGAATAGTTGAACAGATATGGATGGTTGCATTCAACAGGACTGCCATGGTCCGGGGAATTCTACACGCATGAAAAAGGAGGTTGTGTATCAATGCGAAGCGTGGTAAAAGGCATGCTGTGGTGGTGGGGGATTCTGCCCCGCTCCACTTAGGAGTCGATCATGCTGGCGGTAAAGGCAAAATATGAGAACGGAGCCGTGCGCTGGGAGCAAAAGCCCCCGGTGACGGGCTTGCATGACCTGATTGTCGTTTTCGAGGATATTCCCGCGTCGGACCAGGATGTGCCTCCGACCGACGAGCGTGAAGTCTGGCGGAAGGCGCAGGAATCAGTGTTTGCAAAGGCATGGGACAATCAGGATGATGCCGTCTACGATAACATGTAATCCGGGCGCTGGGGTGTTTGGGTGAAGCCGACAAGGATTGCGTAAGATGCGCAATGCGACAAATGCTGGACGTTTTTTATGGCAACTGAAGCAGGGAACTCTGTGCCTCTCTGAGGGAATGGTCTTTCACGGAGCCGCTGAGTTCACGGAGTAGAGGTTTGGTGGGAGAAACGACGGAAACCTGACGTAAGGGAGCTCACGAGAGCATAGAGACGACCCTGCTTCGCCCTACCTGATTTCCAAGGAAATTTGCAGGGCGACAGGTAGGGCGAACCCTCCAGGTGAGCCACAGAGGCCAAAATGAGAATCGCTGAGCAAAAGAGCTGTTCTCAGGTGTCGATAAATGATTTCTGTTATTACCCCGAATTATAATGGGTCGCGTTACCTTGATCGCTGCCTGAGTAGCATTGTTCAGCAGCGCGCCGAGGGCGTGGATCTGGAATGTATCGTCGTCGACGGCGGTAGTACGGACGATTCCTTGAGCGTCATTCAAGGGTATCGGGATGAGTTGGATCATGTGATCAGCGAACCTGACAACGGACCCGCCTCTGCGATCAACAAGGGGTTGCGGTTGGCACGCGGTGACATGGTGGCGTGGCTGAACGCGGATGATTTCTATTACCCCGGCGCGTTGCAGCGCGTCGTCACAGGCATGTGTGAACATCCGGAGAAGGCGCTCTGTTTCGGGCGGTGCCGCATTGTGGATGAAGCAGATCAGGAGATTCGAAAAGGCATTACGTGTTTCAAAGAGGCGTTTTTCCCGCTTTCGTCACGCTTCACCCTGCAGTCGATCAACTACATCTCGCAGCCCGCCATGTTCTTTCGACGCTCCGCCATGGAGAAAGTCGGCCTCCTGCGTGAAGACATGAAGGCCGCCTGGGATTACGAGTTCATCCTGCGTCTGTGGCGGCAGGGCGGAGGATTTCGTATAAAGGGCCCTCCGCTCGCCGCGTTCCGTTGGCACGCCGGATCGATCAGCGGTCAACATTTCCGTCAACAGTTCGAAGAGGAATATGACGTGGCGGTGGCGGATGCCGGTCGCCTTTCGCTTCAGGCCCTTTTGCATTGGGGCGTGCGCTGGGGGATTGTCGGGTCGTATGCGCTTATGGCGTGGTACCGCAGGTATGTGGCAAAATGAATAGTGCGGGCAATACCGTTTTTCCGGTGCTCGTATCGCCGCCTCTATGGACCGTCTACGCCTCAGTCGTCGCCCAGGTCGCTGACTTTCGTCACATTTCTGGTCCCCGTCATTTACTATTTCTTTTTTTCCGTTAACATGGTACATTCCGGGCAAAAGAGGGGAAACCGATATGTTTAGTAAGGAACGTACTTCTATTGGGTGTCAGGTGGGGGGGCAGACGGCCCTGATCCTCGCCCTGCTGTTGGGAACGACGTTGGCCGCCTGGGCGGCACCGGAACCCCCTGAGGCCATCGCGCCCGCTGACGGCGCCGCTGATGTCAGCTTGACGCCCGCGCTGCAAGCTTCGCCCTTTACGCATGCGGATCCCGAAATCACCCACGCAGCCAGTCAATGGCAAGTGGACGTGGTGGATACGTTTGACGATCCGATGTGGGACAGCGGGGACGCGGCAGCCGTGGCGGAAAGGGTCGTGCCGGAGGATACGCTCGAACACGGCACTATCTACTTCTGGCGTGTGCGTTACCAGGACAGCGAGGGGGCGTGGAGCGCGTGGTCGGAGGCGGCCAGTTTTTCGACGATGCCGGACGAGACCGTTGACGAGGACCAACTTTACATCGAGCGCTTCAGCAGCGATGCCGCCGGCTGGACGGCTACCGGACAGATGGAATTTACCTACGGGGACGGACAAGGGACGGACGGCGCGGCGGACGGCGCCTTGGTCGCCACGTTCAACCACGGCTCATTCCCTATGCCTATGGATGGAAGTTTCGTGGCCGACGCCTCCGCATCCGCGGGAATGTTTGCCGGTGATTTCTCTGGCTATGCCAACTCGCAAATCCGGTTCGACTTCATGGCGGTGGACCGCAGGCCCAGCGCGCTGAAACTTGTCCTGAACGGTCCCGGTACCCGCCAGGCAGTCCGCACGCTGCCGACACAGGATCTGACGCCCGGCGTCTGGCATCGCTATGCCGTACATTTGTCGATGGCGGATTCGTGGGATGTCTCCAGCACGGATGAATTCAACGCACTGCTGGCGGACGTACAATCTATTGAAATACGCATCTCGAGCGGCGCAGCGGGCACGCTGGCATATCGCTTGGATAACGTGGAGCTGCGCCGCAATGCGGAAGCGCCGGCCAGCCCCCGTGTTCCGGAGCTGCTCGAGCCAGGGGAGAATGCCTCGGAGGTCGGTCTAACCCCACGGCTGAAGGCCTCGGCTTTCTCGCATCCCGATGCACAGGCGGTTCATGCCGGAAGCGAATGGCAGGTTGCCCGGGACGCCGCTTTTGCCGACAAGGTATGGGAAAGCGGACAGGCAGCGGCCGACACGGCGATCAACGTGCCGGAGGATACGCTGGAGTATGAGACCATGTACTACTGGCGGGTCCGGTATCAGGACGGGGACGGGCGCTGGAGCGACTGGTCGGACGTGTTCAGCTTCACCACCGAGCAGGATCCGGATGCCACGGAGTTTGATCCTCCGGATACGCCGACATTGATCAGCCCGGCCGATGGCGCCGTAAACCAGCGCCTCACACCCACGCTGCGCGCCTCGGACTTTTCGCATCCGAACGAAGATATCGGGCACGCCCACAGCCAATGGCAGGTGGCAGCCGATGCGGATTTCTCTCAACTCGTCTGGGACAGCGGCGAGCAAGCGGCGGCGACGCAGGTGACGGTACCGGCCGACCACCTCGGACACGAGACCACCTACTACTGGCGCATGCGACACCAAGGGGATGAAGGACCCTGGAGCGACTGGGCGTTGCCGCGCTCGTTCACGACGGTGGCGGGGCAAGGCGTGCCGGACAACGAGTGGTATCCCGCCGACGGCCAGGTCATCACGGACCGGCGCCCGCTCTTCACCTGGCCGCCTATCGACGGGGCCTCGTGGTACCGGATTCATCTGCAGTTGGACGGGCAATCGTATCTGGAGGAGTGGGTGGAAGGCGCACCGGAATGGCAACCGCTCGACTATCTGCCGGCCGGTTCGTATTCGTGGCAGGTCCAAGGCTGGAGCGAAGCGGAGGGGTTCGGGGAGTGGTCGGAACCAGAAACCTTCGTGGTCGAAGGTCGACGCCCGACCTATGCCGTTAAACTGGGGCCTGCGGGCAGACAGTCTGGCGATACCCTGTCCTACCGCTGGGAAAAGGCCGCCGGGGCCACCCATTACCGGCTCTTCATACAGCACCACGGCAGCGGCATCTGGTCCGATAAATGGTATGCCATGCCGGAAACCGGTGTCGCGGAGATTGCCCTGCCCGACCATCCTCCCGGCGATTATTCGTGGGGCGTAAGGCCGTGGGGCCCGGATGGGTTCGGTATGTGGTTTGACCTGCAGTACTTCAGCGTGGTCGAATAAGTCAGATATCTGGAAACATTGCCCATCCCGCCTATCCCGCATGTGGTAGGGCGAAGCCTCCGGCTGAGCCGCGCGGGTGAACGGGCGCTTGCACGAGCCATTGTAAAGACCTCCGGGCCGCCCAATGTCCAATCCAGCACCGCACCACCCTCCCGGCTCACCGGGGACGGTTCGCCCTACCCTTTCCGCTCGGCCCGCCCATCTCCGCCCAGACCGTCTTCGGTAGGGCGAGGCGTCCCTGCCGAGCCGGGAACGCGATGAAAAAAAAGGTAGCCGTTCACGGAGGGCCGAAGCAAGTCGGTGCTTCCGTGCGCCTCGTTGGGAACAGTCGTCTTTCTTAACCTCGATCAAGTGCGCCACCAGCGGATACAGATACACGTCCTTGACCGGCACGTGGATGCGCGTGTGCCGATCGTTGCGGGTACGGCTCCGTGTTTCGCCCAGGCGTCGCCAGTTGGCCGCGCGGTAGCACGTGCCCTTGAACCGCGAACGGTCCACGAACGTTTCCAGCGCATACACCGGATGCCCGTATTTTTCCAGGCCGCCTGTCTGCGTGCGGCACGCACAGGCAGACCGAACCGAACAGCACGCACAGGCCACCGGGTACCCGTGCCGGTCCCGCACGAGGTAGCGGATGTTCTCGCCGACCGTGTTGCGGTGCCCGAGGTAGTGCTCGTGGGCCAGCAGAACGCGGATCAGTTCGATGTCCGCACCCATCACCTCGCGCCCCTGCAAATACATAATTTCCGGTGTCATGGCGCATAGAGTACGACAGTCGCACCGGACGAGTTCAGTCTAAAAAACTTTTTTTGCTTACGTTTCGGGGACTGGATAGGCTATAGTGCTCGGCGTTGGAATTGGTGGGTGCCAATCCCTACGCGGTTCCGCATGCGGCGGGCGGAAACGTCGACAAAAAGACGCCGTGAACGATTACGAAAAAAGTTGCTAATAGGTCGAAAAAGATTGACAAAGCGCCCTTTCCCGTCACAATTCTAAACGACAGTTGGGAGTGTGCGGCAAGGTAAGCGAACTATAAAGGAGGTCATCATGAGTAGGCATGCACTTGGTCGTCTATTGGTTTCCCTGTTTGTTCTTAGTGGGGTGTTTTCTTTATGGCCATCGATGGCCGAGGCGCAACTGGATGGGGGGTGGCGCCGGGACGATGGCCAGACGATCGAGATCAGTGGATCAACGGGTGTCTTTCGCGCGTTCAGTTCGGTATGGCAGGACTACGTGGATGCGGGACTGGTCCGGCTGGGTGACGCGGGATTCCGGAACATTTCCCCGCAGACCACCAACAAGTGGAGCTATGACCACCTGTGGGGACGACGGGAAAGCGACATCCCAGTCTACATGCATTGGTCGGTGGAGGGCACCCTGACCTTAAGTTCGGATGGACGAACGTTGACCGCATGGAGCCGGACGGAGGACGGGGGGACGGGGACGTTCACGTATACGCGCGAGGACACATCCACCTCCGATTGGGACGTACGCGTGGGGCACAACGCGGGAACCATTTCGAAGCAGCAGCCTGTGTTCGGCTGGCGATACCAGGACTGGGCGCCCACATGGACGCAAGCGTGGATTAATCG
>PWZG01000360.1 GCA_003567575.1 PVC group bacterium
AAACACAGCGTCCCGGCACATACCGCGGCGGGCAACGTCACCAAAAATACGGCCAGCATGCAGCCGGCCCGCGAAACACGATCAGGTTGCGTTTTCATAGGGTCTCCTTCTCCAGTCTCCAGTCTCCAGTCTCCCCTCCATGGTTTGCGTATAAAGATGTTCCAGCGCCGATATCATGGACCGTTTCGTGAATTTCTTTTCGATCGTTGCGCGCGCCTCGCGACCCATCCGTTGCCGCTCCGGCAACGGCGCCTTCAAGCGGTCGACAAGCGCCGCCGCCAACGTATCCGGCCGGCCCGGCGGCGTCAAAATCCCGTTGCCGCCCGACTGGATAACCTCGACAACGCCACCAACGGCGGTGGCCACGACCGTCCGGAGCATGCCCATCGCTTCCAATAGCGAATACGGCATCCCTTCCCAGTCCGACGACATGGCGAAAACATCGAATAACGGATACCATGCGTAGATATCCTCCCTTGTACCGGGCAACAGCACACGATCCCGCAAACCGGCGGCCGCGATTCCGGTTTCCAGCCGCCGCCGTTCTTCACCATCGCCAAAGATCACAAACCGTGTATCCGGCAACACACCGCACACGCGGGCGGCCGCCGCAATCAGCAAACCGAAGTTTTTCTGGCGCGTCAACCGTCCCACGGCGCCGACCACCGGTGCGTCAACAGGAATCCCGAGATCGGTTTTAAGCTTCGCCACCGACGCCGACACGCGATCAAACGCCTCGACATCCACACCATTTGAAATTATATCATAATGTCCCGCCGGCGCAACCCCGGCGCCGACGGCGGACAACATACCGGCGCGGGAAACGCAAACGAGCCGGTCTGTCCCCCGCGCCAAACGTCGTTCAATGAATCGATACAGCATGCGCACGGCGGCGCCGGCATGCATATCGAACGGCAACACATGCGGTGTATGAATCACGACCGGAATCCGCGTCCGGCGCGCGGCGACCCGCCCCAGAACACCGGCCTTCGAGCTGTGCGTATGAACACAATCAAACCGGTGCCGCCGCAGCAGGCTGACGATATCGCGACAGGCAACGATATCGTGTTGCGGCGACACGGAACGTACCATCCGAACCACGTGAACGGGAATATCACGGGCACGCATGGCCTTGATATCGGCAAGAAACGCCGGATCGCGGCGTGTCGCGCATATCACATGCAGCTCGAAACGTTGCGCATCGATACCGTTAACGATATCGAGCAGGTGTCGCCGCGTACCGCCGGTGGTCGCCTCGATAATTTGAGCTATACGGGGGCGGTTCATGGGGTCAACGAGGAACGGCGGCGGACCCGGTCGATCATCAGGCGCAGTTCAGTCAACCGCACTATCCAGGCGGACGCAAAGAAGGCAGTGGCGCCGGCCGCGGCTGCGGTGCCAAGAAACAATGCCAAGCGGACTACATCGCCCATACGCGACGCGCCGGCATCCAGTTGCGGTGAAAACGGCGCAAGCCGGCGCACCATGAAAACAACACCCGTCATGACAAGCAGGCAGACTACCATTTTGAGAGTAAACCATGTATTGGTACGGAATTGCAAATTACCGGTTTTGCGGCGTAACAAAATGTAAAGCACCAGGTTTTTGACGGTTTTTGCCACCGTCGCCGCCAGCGCAATTGCCGTATGTCCCATCACGTCGCGCAACATCAGAACACAGACGACATGCACCACCAGGGCGGCGATCCCGACAAGCACAGGGGTCCGCGTATCTTTCATGGCAAAGAAACATTGCATCAAAATGATTTCGACGGCAAATGTCGGTAACCCGACGGCGAAAAACGCGAGCGGCCCCGTGGTAAGAGCAACCGACGTCACGTCGAATTCACCGCGTTGAAACGCCAACGTGACGGCGCCTTCACGCAACAGCACCAAACCGACCGCCATCGGCGCGAAAAAGAAAACCATCAAACGGGATGTGCGCATCAACAAATCCGTCAAGCCGTCGAAATCGCGACGGGCAGCGTATTCCGAGAAATAAGGATAAATCGCGACACCCAAGGCAAACGGCGCAAACATGATCAGCGTATCGTTGATCCCTCGGGCATAACTGATTCCGGCCGCGAATCCCTCGCCAAGCTGTACCGCGACACGGTAATCGAACAATGTTCTCGCAACCGCGAGCAGCGCCCCTATCAACACCGGCGGCACCAGCACTCCCATGCGCCGCAATACGGGATCTTGAAACGTTAATTGCGGCCGGTAAGCTAGGGCGCGGCGGCGCAACGCGAAAATCTGGATTGACAAACATACGGCGGCGCCGACCACTACCCCGATGGCAGCGGCGGTAATCCCCAGGACACGGTACAACAAAAGGGTCACCAGGATCAGTGTCAACCGGTTTACGGATTCACCGAAAGCCGGTACGGCAAACCGTTTGTACGAATTGAGCAATAAATACGCGTAAGCGGCAAACGCCAGCAGAAAGGCGGCCGGCAAAATAATGCGCACAAGACTCACGGCAAGGTCAAACAACGCGGGATTATCGCGGCCGGCAGCCACCGCGACCAGGTAAGGCGCACCGACAATACCGGCAACCGTCGCCACGCCCATAATTACAAACAGCAAGGTTGCCACCGTATAGGCCGAACGCCACGCCGCGTCCTCGCCATCGTCGACGCGCCGGTCGACAAACAGCGGCAGAAACGGCGCCAGTGCCTGGCGCGGTATCGAATGAAACGAGAAACCGATACTTTGATTGGCAACGACAAACGCATCCATCAGCAATCCCGTGCCAAAACAATAAGCCAGAATCTGACGTTGCGCAAAACCCAGCACCCGCGACAACAGGTTGGCAACACTGACAATGGCAGTGCCTTTTAAAAGACCTTTATTTGACGATGTCATACGACGCCCATAATCCCGATGTTAAGTTAATTCCGCGAATCTTACGTTCAAACACACCCTTTTATCCGCCCGGATCGGAACGCCAGCGCACCCGTTCGATCGGTGTGCCGGGCAACAAGGCGCGAACAGCGGTCAGGATGGCCGCGGCCGTGCCTCTCGTTTGCAGTTCCTGCATCCATACCGAACTGGCGACAAACACCGTCAACGTATTACCGCGAACCGCACCCGGCCGCGTATGCGACGCAACGTCATAGCCGACTACATCCAGCCAGTGCTGTTCCAGCATGGCGAAATCGGTTTTATGACGCGGCAGTGTCCGTTCCAAAATCGCATTCAAAACAACGCCAAACGCATCCCAGGGTTCACGCCCCGGTTCTTCGCGCGCCGGCTCGACGGAACGCCGCCGAAAACGGCCCGGCCGCTTAACGCGCCGTCCAACGCGTTTCCCTTTTTGCTGTACTCTAACCGGCATGCCGACTTCCTCCCCGAAAAACGAACCGACAGTATATCAGGAGTTCCAACCGAAGCGCAACGCAAATGTCCAACAAGGTTTAGGATTGAATCCCGGCATGTATCATGGCATAATATGTAATTTAACAAGGAGTATTACCATGGCCATAAATTTTGTATCACGCATCGATGATCGGGTCCGGTTGCGTACCGCGTTAATCAGTGTTTCCGATAAAACCGGGTTGGATGAACTGGTGAACGGCCTGCTGGAGACGGCGCCCGGGCTGTCGATCTATTCAACCGGCGGCACATACGACGCCATTGCCGCCATTCTGGGCGACCGTCCGGCGGCCGTCAATCTGATCAAGGTATCCGATTATACGGGGCAACCGGAAATGCAGGGAGGACTGGTCAAGACGCTGGACTTCAAAATCTATCTGGGACTCCTCAGCGAAACGTATAACGCGGCGCATACCGCCGACCTGAAACGGACCGACGCCGTGCCGATCGACCTGGTAGCCGTTAATTTATACCCGTTCGCGGCCACGGTCAGCCGCCCCGAAGCCACGCCCGAACACGCACGCGCCAATATCGATATCGGCGGACCATGCATGATCCGGGCAGCGGCCAAGAATTATCTGCGTGTGACGGCGCTGACCGATCCTTCCGATATCCCATTGTTGTTGCGTGAGTTACGCGATAACGATGGCGCCACCACGGCCGCGACGCGCTTCGATTTTGCGCGCAAGGCATTTACCCATACGGCAGCTTACGACAAGGCCATTGCCGAATATCTGACGCAATGTTCCTGGACCAAGGCACAATCGTGCTACCAAACGGCGTGAATCGATCATGTTTGAAATCAGTGTTAAAACCCATTTCAGCGCCGCGCACCGGCTACCCGGTTATGCGGGGAATTGCGCCAACATCCATGGTCACAACTGGAATATCGAAGTTTATGTGCGCGGTTCACAGCTTAACAATAGTGGAATGCTGATCGATTTCCGTGAATTACGCCGACAAGTCGCGGATCAAATCAGCACGCTCGATCATACCGATCTGAACACGTTGCCGGCATTCAAGGATACGCCGCCGACTTCAGAACATATTGCCCATTACCTTTACCAGGCACTGGCGGCGCATATCGATAACGAACGATATCATGTCCACCGGGTTACGGTCTGGGAAACGCAAAATGCCGCGTCCAGTTATATTGCCGGTGACGAACCGTCACCCAACCGCCGATGACAACCGTTGCCGTCAACGAATTATTCGTCTCCATACAGGGCGAATCATCCCGGCAAGGGTATCCGTGTTTCTTTATCCGTCTCGCCGGTTGTAATTTGCGCTGCCGTTATTGCGACACGCCGTATGCACGCGAAAACGGCGGTGACACGATGGATATCGCGTCGATCGTACAGGCCTGTCGCGAAACGGATACCCCGTTGATCACGATAACCGGCGGCGAACCGCTGGCGCAACCCGGATTCGGCCATCTGGCGAATGCCTTGCTGGAACTGCCGTCACGGACGGTTCTGGTGGAAACCAACGGCAGTTACGATATCTCGGCCATCCCGGAGCAAGCTATCACGATTATGGATATCAAATGTCCCGGCAGCGGGGAAGCTGACGCCATGGATACGGCAAACCCGGAACGTCTGCGCGCACACGATGAAGTCAAGTTCGTCTTGAATGACCGGGCCGATTATTCCTTCGCGCTAGACGCCTTGCGACGGTTCCGGCTGACCGAACGCTGCCGGCATATCCTTTTCGCGCCGGCCGCCGGCAAACTGGATCCAAAACTTCTCTCGCAATGGCTGATCGCCGACCGGCCGCCGGTCCGGCTGCAATTGCAATGGCACCGGTTGCTGGGTGTGCGCTGAACCCAGACACATCTCATTCGGGACGCCCCCTGCCGGCTTTATTAAGCGTCTCATATTTGTCGCACCCTGGTTTCGATCCGTCCTCATACGGCTCAGCGGGAGCTTGTCCTACGTAGCCTTTGGCCAGACTGTTCGTCATTCCGGTTTTCCGGGCGCATTCCGCCTACTGAGCACACGCTATTGATCCGAACGAGGGGATGACGGACGGAAGTGCTATGCGCCCCAAACATCCTCCCCTCGCTTGCCTTTTCCGCCGGGCGAGTGTATACTCCGGGCATGAATCGATTTTTCAACACCACCGGTCCCTGCGTTCCCGGCAAACATTACATGCTGCTGGCCAGCGTGCGTTG
>PWZG01000046.1 GCA_003567575.1 PVC group bacterium
ACCGGGTCCGGTCGGGATCCATACTGAGCTCACCGGTCTGTTCCGCCGAGACCGAAATGGACAGACGCGGCACAAGGGCCAGACGCCGGGTCGGCACATAAAAGGGATCGTAGACCGGGTCGCCCGAGTCGAGATAATACGCGCCATCCACACCGCGGGTATAGAAACCGGCCGAATACGAATCCGCACCGGCTCGTGCAGGAAGCAGAACCGGAAGACACAACAAAAGAATAATGATCGCTTTTTTCATATCCGAATTGATGCTTCGTTTCTTAACGATCCGCGTTTTCATGATAACGGAATCCGCGAATCAGTTCCACTTCCTTGTCATCGTAGGGTGCGCCATCCGGTTTCAAGACATCGTGCTGCCAGATGTCCGGGGCATCCTCGTCGCGATAATCCTCTTCCTGAATCCACGTCTGGGTTTTTCCCTGCACCAATCCGTGACTGAACCAGCCCACCCCGCGCGTGGCCAGGATCGGCAGGATTTCTTCAAAGGTATTGTTGCGTTGACGCATTAACCAATCCGACAGAATAATCGGCCGGTTATATCGCTGCAATAAATGAATTCTTGCGTCCAGCAATTCCGGTTGTTCGAAGCTGTGAAACGTCAATATATCGGATCGTTCCAGTTTGCGGGCGCTCATGGGACTTCCGAATTCCTTCCACGCCGACATGGCCAGCGGCTGCCGCGGATCGATGTCACGCACCCAGTTGAAAACCTGGTCCAACAACGGCAGGGCTTGCTCCCATAAATCATCATTCCCGGCGGTATTATACAAATCCCAGTAAAGGATGCGCCGGTCGCGTTTGAATTCTCCGACCACGGCGCGTACGTAATCCTCCAGCGGCGGCCACTGCGCCATATCAATCACCCGGGACCGCCCGGGATTGGGAACCCAACGCGCGTTGTGTACATCGGGAACCGGTTCCGGTTGCAGACCGTAATCCGGTGCCCGGCCGGCGTGGTTCAAGCCATCGAACAGAACCGGCGCCACCGCCAACTCATGACGCTCGGCCAAATCCAGGAATGTATCCAGCCGCTCGAGAAAACCGTCCGGATCGTTCTGCCAGACGATCTCTTGCAAGGTCACGCGAATCGCGTTGAATCCGGTTTCCCTGGCCCAGCCCAGTTCTTCATCGATGATATCGGTATCAAATGTTGATTCCATCCACATTTCGGTCGAATTGACGCAATTCCGGGGAATATAGTTTACACCGCGAATCACGCCGACATCATTCCACCAGGCCCAGATGCGCCGTTCGCCCCAGCGCCGGGTATGCGGCGCACCGATATCGGCGGTAATTGTCGGCAGCGCCCGACGGTCCTCGCGCAGACGGGATGACGGACTGACATCGGCGACCAGACCGTATTCGCCCAGGAAAACGGGAGGCGTCGACAGCCCAACATATTCCGCCACGCGATGGCGGTCGAATCCGCGAATATGATGCCGGAATTGTTCAATATCACGGAAGAAACCGCGACATATCTTGAACTGAAATTGTGCGGACCCGATCAGTGAGGGATCATCCACGATCTGTTGCGATGTCATCACGACCGCATTTCCGGCTTCAAGCGCCGCCGCATCGCTTTCGTTGGGAACCAGGTCCACCACATACGCTTCACAAACCACGCCCCAACCGGTGTCTCCGTCGAGCCGGGACAGAGCGAAAACCGCGCCTTGCGAGCGGACCTCTCCTTCCGGTGTCTGAACGCGAATCTCCAGCGACGGCGTGGGTGTGCCGCCATCGATATACAGGCCGCCACGGTTCAATTGCAGGCTGATCTGCCGCTTTACATCCTCTTCGCTGCGCGGCAACCCATCGGCGGTATGCCGCAGCCGTTGGATGATCACCTCCGTGTTCGGCGGCACATGCATCAAGGCGCCGGGCGACAGCACCATGCACAAATGTCCGTCGGATCCGGTCGTGATCCGGGTCAATTCACCGACCGACGCTCCCGTAAACAGGTCGCGGGACTCATGACGTCCGTCATGGACGGTTCCCACCGGATAACTTGCGCGTACCTGGCCCACATGCGCGACCACGATCGCTTCGCCCGCGCGGGGCGCGCTTTCGACCGTCTGCGCCATGCCGAGACACACAAACAAACCCATCATCCATGGACCACATCGCCCAAAAAACCGTTTTGTAATTTTCATGATTCAGGCTCTTTCGTTGTTTCTTTAGGAAGACACCAGGGAACTTGAGAGTACCGAGTTCCTCATTCGTGCTCCTTTCACGCTCAAATCTGAACGGGGAACCTTTGTCAACTCCAATTCCGCCAAAATGATAATTGCTGCATCATGATTGACTCCCGTCACATCCTGTGCTATTAATAATTGTCTGACAAAAACCCGCCATGCACATCGCCACTCAACAAAACGGCGCGCCGGCCGTGACCGCGACTGAAGCCGTGGTCGCGCTCCTGCAACGGGGCGATACGGTTCGATTCAACGCCGAAGGCAATAGCATGGTTCCCCTGATCCCTTCCGGATCCACCTTGATCGTGCGCCCTTTTCGCATAACCGACGCCAAGCTTGGCGCCATCCTGCTCTTTCCCCATGGCAAGCGGTTGGTCCTGCACCGATTGGTTCGAATCGAAAAACAAACCGGGACCGCCATGTTCCGCGGCGACATGCACCAACAAGGGTATGAATCCGTCGTGCTGACGCACATCCTGGGAACCGCCATCATGGTCAGGCTGCCGGACGGGAAAGAACGCCCACTCCACACCCGTTTTGTGCGCTGGACAGGCTTGCTGCGCTACCATGCCCGCCCGCTGCGTCGATTCGTATCCCGACTTGCGGAACGGATGTTCCCCATGTTTTGAGCTTTTCACGTTAAATTGCCAGTCATCATGCCACCGCATCCAAGGCAAGCGCCGCGACGGCCTCCGGGGAGCGCGTAAAACAGAATCGATGCACGGGCGCCTCGCGCGTCAGCCGGTTTAGCGCATCCAGCGTTGCTTGAGACCAATCGTCCAGGAACCAGGCCACCGAAGCGACCGGCAGGAGGGCAAGACGCGCATCGCCCCCCGCAATCCTTTCGACCCGGTTATCGATGTCCTGCGTCAACAGAAAGATGCCCTGCAACGGAACCGTCGCAGGCAACGCATAGTGCCCGGACCCAGGCCAGGGGGTTCCGGCTGCCAACCATCCGGCACCCGCCGGGTCGGGATACAGCATGACACGATCATCGTTGAGGATTGTCCAGCCCGCATCGGCGCACAGCCCCGACAGGGTCGATTTTCCGGCGCCACTACGCCCGGCAAGCACCAGGCCGACACCATCGCGAACCACCGCGGCGGCATGCAGCAGCACACCGCCGCACTTTCCCAGCAATCCCCATGAGAGCACCTGATCAAGCGGATACCGCAGCGGTGCGTCTCCCGGATCGCCATCCACATAGAGTGTCGCGGCGTCAAGGCCTCGCGCCACCCGGCACACCCGGTAAGGGGTTTCCCGGTTGACGTAACCGGACCCGAAGAACCAGCCATCGCGCTCGGGCCAGACCGCCCAGTTCCGACCCGATTCGAACAACGGCGGCCCAGCAGGACACGGCAGGCTCCCGCGGACAATATGCACAGGCAATTCGATCCGGGGACGCCCCGCCGCCGCCTGACGGTTCGTGAAAAAGCCGCGATACGCCCAGTCGTCGTACCGCACGGGCCGATCGTCCGCCCCGCGCATCACGAAGCGTACGGGTCCCAACGTCAGATGGTTGACGGGCATGCTCATGATCCTGCGTCGGAAATTCCCGGGAACGGGTCGGTACACTCCGACCCTGCCAGCTTACAGCCGGACGAAAGCGTCTCCTCAAGGGCCAGGTCAACACGCCTGATCTCCGGTTTCACGTAGGGCCGCCGGCCATCTTCCCTGCCGGGCTCCGGCCGCTTGTTGTCTTGCGCATCTATCATGTTTCCCCTCCTTTCTGGGTTGCCATCACCGCCTCGTAACGCAGACGGGTCGTCGCCCGCATGTACTCGGACTCGGTCTGCTCGTCGCCGGTCTCCAGCGCATTGAACGCCGGGCAATGCGTACAGGCGCCCCGCCTTTCCCCGCCGAAGCTCGAATCGGCCGGCGCGCGCCTCCGGCTCCTGATCTCCACCAGATCGTCGCGCCAGACGTCGCGGAAGGCGCGCCTCTGCCCCGCATAGCGGTATTGCCGGGTCATCAGGCACGGCGACAGATACCCGTAGGGATCGGCATAAAACGAAGTCGCGCCGGCGCCGCAGGCGTACAGCCGGTCGGAAGCGGCGCGCCGACGGCCGCTGAGCACCGACCTCGTCCATTTCGCGCGTTGAGCGGGAAGGGCCATGTCCAGGCGCACGGCGTCCTCCGGGGACACCCGCAGCGCCAGCGGATCCGCCGCGCTGTCGCCGGACAGGCACGGAAACACAGCGGCGTCGAAGCGGAAGCCGCAGCCCAGTGTCGCCGCCTGGGACGCCATCGCCTCCAGCTCGTGCTGATTCAGCGTCAGCAGCATCGTCTTGAGCACGACCCGGATGCCGGCCGCGTGCAGACGCCGGATGCCCTGCCAGGCGCGGGCATGCGCGCCGGATACCCGCGTGACGTCCTCATAGGTAGCGGCGGTCGCCCCGTAGATGCTGATCTCCACCTTCCGAGGCGGAAACGCCTGAAACAGCGCGACGATGCCGTCCGTCACCAGGAGCCCGTCACAGAATACCGTGACCACCATGCCCCGTTCGCAGGCATGGCGGTACACCTCCGCGAAGTCCGCCCGCATCATGGGGTCGCCTCCGGTGATCAACAGGAACAGCACCCCCGCTTCCGCCCATTCGTCGAGCGACTTCAGCACGGCGCCGGTATCGCGTTCACGCGCGCGCTTCGCCTGCTGATGGTCCTGGCTGCCGAGATAGCAGTGCCGGCAGCGGAGGTTGCAGCGGCTCGTCAATTCCAGCACGGCGGACAGGGGCAAACGCGTCTGCGCCGCGCGCCGGCGCAACCCGGCGGTCCACCCGTTGCCGTCAGCGATCTGTACATCCGAACTCATGGGTTCACGGCCTCCAGCAAAGACTCGGCAACGAAGGTCCGCGCACACGCCGCGCTGTCCGCCAGCGCCTGCTCCGCGGAGGGGACGGCAAAACACTCGGTCAGCGCGGCGGCGGCGCGGCGCACGGTTCCGCCTTCGGACAGACAGTTCCACACGGTCAGCGCGGTCGCGTTGACCGGATACACCCGGGCTCCCGCGGGCGGTCCGCTCACGGGCACGAGCAGCGTGTCCGTGCCGATGGTCCGCACCACGACGCGCCCTCGCACCCGGTAGGGTGCCGTATCATGCATGTGCATATCATCGTCCTTTTTCTTTGGGCCCGCCTACTTCGGACTCACCAGCAACTGGATAAACAACCGGTCTTCCCCGGGACGATGGATCCGACTGCGCATATATTCCATCACGCCGTCAGGCGCCAGGCCCAGGGATTGGGTGTCGAGATCGGCGGGCTCGGTTTCCCACGTGTCCAAGTCTCGCGAAACACGCAACCGGTATTCCACATCCGGCGCCTGCCGGCGCCGCTGCCAGTCCACC
>PWZG01000060.1 GCA_003567575.1 PVC group bacterium
CCCTTTCAACACCAAATCCCTCTCCGAAATGATTTTGTCGTATAATGATTTTGTCGTTTTTCGAAAAAACCTTC
The DNA here is from genome assembly GCA_003567575.1 of PVC group bacterium. Taxonomy (GTDB): domain Bacteria; phylum Verrucomicrobiota; class Kiritimatiellia; order CAIKKV01; family PXCX01; genus PXCX01. The sequence goes on from PWZG01000060.1 coordinate 75, forward strand.
TCGTATGCGGCATGTCAGGGCCATTAAAAATGTAAACGCTTATTTGCAGTTACTTGAAACGGAAAGCGATTATAGGTTACAAGAAGCCGGCCTACGCAAATAATCCTTGACACGTAACCAAGCGGTTTTGAAAGGCTTCAGATACAGGTTCTCTTCCATTCAATTGCTGCTTCTCCTCAAGGATACGGTTGCGGCAGTTCGGGGCGCAGGATCGCGATGTCGCCGTCTTCGTTTAGGGCATAGCCGTGTCGGTTGATGATTTCCCGGCCGGCGACGAAATCGTCGCCCACGTCCTGCAAGCGGTCGTTCAAATTGCTGTCATAGGTTTCAACCAAGGTCTTGCATTCGGGATGATCGACCAGGTTGTGCAATTGTTCCGGATCCACGCGGTTATCGTAGAGTAGCCAGGGACCGTCGAGGGTGCGGACGTAGGTATGTCTCTGGTCGTGCAAACCGCGGTACTCGCGGCCGCCGTTCTGGTAACTCCATTCGTGAAACGGCACATAGAGAGCCAGCAGTGCTGCATCAATGGCCGCCGGCGTGCCGTCGAGGATGGTCGAAGAAAAATCCTGCCCTTGGACTGTTGCGGGAATAGGCGCGCCGCAGAGGGATAAGAGTGTCGGCATCAGGTCGGGTGCGTCGATCGGTGTAGTATCGATTCCGGCGCCGGCGCCGTGTGGATGGCGAATCAGGAATGGGACGCGGATCGATTCCGCCCACGGCCGTTGTTTGCGAAAATAATTCTGCGATCCGAGCATATCGCCATGGTCGGACGTGAAGACAACGATGGTATCCTGCGCGTGCCCGGTGGCCTCGATCGCGGCAAGGAGCCGGCCGAACGCCGCGTCCAGCGCCGAACAGTGGGCGTAGTAGCCGGCCAGTTCCTGGCGGGCGCGGTCCGCCGTTTCTTCGGGAACATTGGGCGGTAATCGGATTTTATCCGGATCATACATGGCTTCGAACGGCGGCGGCGCCGTGCCAAAAGGATTATGGGGTGGCCCCCAGGAAAGGAAAAGAGCGAACGGTTGGTCGGCCCCTTCTTCGCGCAGGTATCGACAGGCCGCTTCGGTCTGGTCGTCGGCGTCGTAGCCTTTCCAGCGATGTGGTCGCGGATCGTCGCCGAAGTAGTAGTGGGAGTTCTGGTAGTCGTGCGTGCATTCGAACCCTTTCCACCACTCGAACCCGAGACGGCGTTCCGGTGGAACGAAGGCATTGCGGCCATTGCCGTCGATATGCCATTTGCCGATGTAGGCAGTATGATAGCCGGCGTCGCGCAAGCATTCGGCCAGGAAAGGTCCTTCATAGAGCCGGTAGAGACATTGGTCGTTGACCATCATGCCGTGGCGATGCGGGTAAACACCGGTCATCAGCGATGCCCGATACGGACTGCATACGGGGCAACCGGAGACCGCGTTGCTGAAGTTGCGGCTCGCGGCCGCGAACCGGTCAAGGTTAGGTGTGGATACATTCGGGTCGCCGCTGTGGCCGAAAGCTTGAGCGCGCCATTGGTCCGCGAAAACAAAGACAAGATTGTGTTTTTTCGGCATCAAAAGGTGTCCGTGTTGGTTAGCGTTCGGTTTTCTTTCCTGCTGCGGACGGAAAGAACCATTCAAGGTTTCATTCCTATGCCTCAGCGTTTCTTTTTACGGTTGGCCGGTCGCGATTTTTGCGCCGTCGTCCTGGCGGCCGGCGTGGCCGCCGGTTTACCCTTTATTCTGGCGGCCGCAGCGGACACGGCAGGTGGGGTGGGGGTGGTGGGCGACTGACCGTCGTTTTCTTTGCGTTTACGTTGCAGCATCAACTGTACGATCATCAGGCCCTGGTTGGTTGTCCAGTACAGTACCAACGCCGATGGCATGGAATAGAAGAATACCAGCATAATGATTGGCATGAACATCATCATCTTACGCTGACTCGGGTCGCCCGCGGATGGCGTCAGATGCTGTTGCCAGACCATGGTGACCGTCATCAGGATCGGTAAAATATTCAGCGATCCGACCAGCGGCACGAAACCGGCAAGCAGGTTTTCCGGTTCGCTAAGATCGCGGATCCAGAGGAAATCGGCGAACCGCAATTCAACGGCGCTGCGCAGCACGGTGAACAAGGCGAAAAAAACCGGGATCTGGATTAACATTGGCAGGCAGCCGGCTACCGGGTTGACCTTGTGTTTCTTGTAGAGCGCCATGGTTTCCTGCTGCATTTTCTGCGGGTTATCCTTGTACCGCTCGCGCAGGGCCTTCATTTCCGGTTGCAGTTCCTGCATGCGTTTCATGCTTTCGGTACTTTTGCGGGTAATCGGCCAGAACAGGACGCGGATAATGATCGTCAACAACATGACGGCGATACCGTAATTGCGAATCACGCGGTGTAATCCGTTTAGACTGTGCAGCAGGATGCGGCAGAAAAAGCGCAACCTCCCGAATTCCATCACTTCTTCCTGGTGATTACCCAGGGGTTGCAGGGCCGTAAGCTTTTTCGGGCCGGCATAGTAACTGTAATGGTGCTCAAACGTTTCACCCGGTTCCAACTCGAACGCTTCGAGTAAAAGCGCCGCCGAGATGGAGTTCGGGAGCGCGACGGAACTCCAGCTTCGCGGTTGGTTTGGGTGTTCCGTATCTGGAACCTCGCGTGTTACGCTGAACCGATAGCCGGCGGCATTTATTCGCGGCGCCAGGATTTGTACGAAAAACTTGTTTTTTACGGCAATCCAGTCGGTATCGTGCGAGATACGTTCCTCAACGCTCTCCGGCAACTGTTCCGGTAACTGTCTGCCAAACGGCGAACAGCCGCGTCCTTTTTGTCCGCCCGGATGGAATAGATCGCTGAGAACCTGTTGCTGAGATAAAAAGCGTTTCTTTGTCCAATGCCGAACACGTTGCCCGCCGCCCGAGGGCAGGGCATCTAGACTTAAATCCGCTCCCGCCATTCGTGTGCGCGCGGTGGCGGCCGCTTCCGGCGCGAAGGGTCCCAGGCGTATGTCATGGTCGCCGATATGCAACGGTTCGTCGCCGGTATGCTCGAAAATATCGCGTACAAAAAAACGGTATGGATTGTCCGGATCCATTTCGAATTCGCGGATCATGACCAGACCCTGATCGGTTTCCGCCTTGAAATATACCAGATCGTCTTCCTGCTGGACAACCGAGAAATCATGGCGATGCGAAAAACCGGCGGCACTCCCGTAGGTAAGTGCTGGTTGCTCACCGAATTCCAGTACCATCGGTTCGCTGTCATGATCGAGTTTACTGCGATAATCGAACAGGCGAACGTATTGTACGCCGGCGCCCCAACTGCTTAGAAGAACTTCGACGTGTTCGTTGGCCAGCACAATACGCTGTTCCGGACGGCGCGTTTCCGGTGATTCCCGATCGGCATCCACCACGGCCGGCGATCGATCGGGAACCGTTTCCGAATCTATTTCCGGCGCCGGCTCGAAGATTTCGTCCTCCAGCGCCACATCGGTGCGTTCCGGCCGCGCAGACGGAATATCCGCCGGCGGTGGCGGCGGGAAAAACATGCGTGATAACGGGCCCCAGAGAAACAAAAGGGTGATCAGTATGACGACCGGTATTAAATCTTTGCGGTCCATGGAAGAACTCATGAGTTAAACGCTTTCCTTCGCGTATGTTTGTACACCCCGTTCCGGGACTGGATCGTAACCGCCGGCATGCAGCGGATGACAACATAACAGGCGTTTCAAGGCAAGATATGTACCTCGCCCGGTTCCGTGAACATGAATTGCGCGCAATGCATATTCGGAACAGGACGGTACAAAGCGGCACCGTCCACCCAGCCAAGGCGACAAAACGATCTGGTATCCGCGAATTAAACAAATAACCAAGCGTTTCACGGCGCGTAATCCCTGCCTTTTCCCGATATCAATCCGGCTTTTCGCAATGCGCGCAGTAAATCGGATTCAATGTTATCCCATTGGGCGCGCAAAATGGAATGCCGGGCAACAAGCACCACATCGCGTTCGTCGCGTATACAATGCCGGTGACGGCGAAATGCTTCACGCAACCGTCTTTTCGCCCGCGCACGGGCTACCGCGTTACCTACACGACGACTGGCGACCACGCCCAAACGCAACGCGTTATCCGGTCCCGACCGAAGGAACAACACCAGATAGCGTCCGATAACACGCTGTCGTTGCGCGTACGCTTCCTGGAATTCCCGGTTTAACCGCAAACGCGCCGAACGCGGCAGACGTTGATCCGGCGGCCTTAAACCGTCAGGCGTGCCCGACCCTTTTGCCGTCGCCGCGCCAGAATCTTGCGTCCGTCGGCTGTCGCCATCCGTGCGCGGAACCCGTGTTTGCGTTGACGTTTCTTGTTTGATGGTTGATAAACCCGTTTCATAATATCAATGCTTCCTTTGCAAACCGGATAACATACCATGTCGTCGCAAAACGGTCAATAAGATTCTGAAAGATTGACATTTGGCGGCAAGTTGAATATCATTCCCGGTTATGAGCTTATTGAATTTGTTTCGAAAACGGGCCGCGGATGAAGAAGGCGGCGTTACTCGGCGTTTGATTGTAGATGGTGTTTCCCTGGTTTCCCCTGCCAATGGGGGAACGATACGGCCGCCCGATCAATTGCAGGTATTGGAACGTTACGGGAACTTCAGTCGGCGCGAGAAAATTCCGCTGACCGTGCTTTTAATCGGGAAAACATTGCGTGAAGTGGACGATCAAGGATGTTATGGTGATGTTCGTGTGGTTTATGCGGATACGCGGGAGCAGTTGCCGGATCGTTTGCGGCAGCTTTTGAAGTCTGAGAATCGGCGGGCGACCGTGGTCGTAACCGGGTCTCCAGAATTGATGGCCGTCGCAGAAGCCATGGATGTATCCGTCATGCGGGATAAAACTTTGCGCAAGGTGGTTGAACGAATGCAAGGCGATCGCGGCGCGGGCAGTTCCAGAAATCAGAGATCGCGCGGTAACGGTGGTGGTGGCGGCGGCAGCGCCGGTAACGCCGGGAAAAACAATGCGCCGGCGGCTAAGTCCGAAAAACAAACAAATGGCGGTAAACGTGAATCGGAGGAGTCGGATTCGGCGATTGACGATTTAATCGACCGGGTTTGACGTAACGAGCCAGGGGGTGCCACATGCAGGGATGGGAATATCGCAGTGTACGCCGAACGGCGGCCGGCTTGTTGCTGCTTGGAATGGCGGTGTTGTTTGCCGGTTGCGAATCGGATTCGGCGAACAGTCCGGTGACGATCGATCCCGATAACATTCAGATACGTCGCGGCCAGGAACAGGTATTTGTTGCATCCGGCGGATACGATTACAGTTGGAGTCTGGAAAACAACCAAATAGGTACGTTAACGCGGACACGCGATAATAATCGCGTGACTTATACCGCTATTGCGGCTCCTGATGAAGGCACCGAAGTCCAGGTGTTGAAGCTGACTTCCTGGATTGAAGGCGCGTCGCGGCAACGTACCGTCACCACCGGTACCGCCAA
>PWZG01000289.1 GCA_003567575.1 PVC group bacterium
CGATACTCGTGAACAAGATGGCGATCAACTCAGTCGATCAGGCGGTCTTGCAAATCATATTCCCTTGCCTTACTCATTTTCCTTTCCCTTGTTCGGTTGGATATTCCGTGTTGGATATTGGGTGTTCAGTCTCATGCGCTATGACCTTATCTAAGTGCCATTCCCCGCTAGCGGTTCGTTTCACGTGTGGCTTCGCCGCTGATGTGCAGGCGGATTTCGCGATGGGGCGGCGCGGTTCGCAGCCGGATTACACGCGGCGCGTCGTTGCCTTGGAATAACCGCGATATCCTTTCCATTTGCATGGCGCGGGCCAGTATACTGTCCGGGGTATCGATCCCGGCGGTCCGCAGCGACGTGAACGTGGCCGCATCGGCCGCGCTTTTACCGGCCAGATTCAGCGAAACCGCCTGTGCCGCCGCCAATCTGTCAGCGGCCTCGGCACGCGCTTCTCCCACCATGCGTGCGGCGTCAATGCGCGCCTGGTTGACAAGTTCGTTGCTTTCCTGTTCCGCCTTGATCACGTTGTCGAACATAGCGGCAATGGCCGGCGGCGGGGTTATGCGGTCGGCTTCAATCTGATGAATGCGGATACCAAGATTCAATTCGTCGATGCGTTGCGCAAGGATGCGATGAACATTTTCGCGCAGTTCACGGTCCGCCCGCAACGCGCGGTCGACATCCGTACGCGCCATGGCTTGGACGACGGCACGATCAAGTTCCAAACGTAACAGGCGCTCAATCGCGTTGAACGAGAAAACATAGGCATCCGGTACCAAGACGGTGTAACGCAGAGTCCATCGTGAATGCAACAGGTTACGGTCGGCGGTCATCGTAGCGCGGAAATACGGACTCCGATGTCTGGCGTGGCTGTGCGCCTGATGGGTGTCGGGATTATCCAGACCGTGATGGAAACTGTCCGAATGGATGGTCAGCATCCGATCGCCCGGCAGTCGAACAATTTCGTCGATCGGAGAAGGGAAAGCCAGATGCGGGCCGGGTTCGCGAATACGGTCTTCTCCGACGCCGGTAATGCGGCCGAAACGCAAGACGAAGGCTTTTTGTTGCTGCGAAACTACAAACACCGAAGAACGCAACAGTGTTAGAGCCAGCAAGACGATCATAACGATTCGCAGAACGCTGAAACTCAGGCGCAACGCATCGGACAGCGCCTTGGCATCGGCTTGCGAACGGTCCGCCGGTCTTGGATTGTTGGCCTCGGATTTCATGGGGTTGTTGTATTGACGCCTGTTTCAGAGGGTTCCCGCGGAAGGAATGGTGTGCCAAGAAGCAGATCGAACGGCGGTGTGTCGGCATCGAGAACCAGGGTGGTACGCCGGTCAAGAATCCGTTCCAGGGCTTCCAGTTTGCGCAGGAAAATCGCCATATCGGGATTTTCATTGAAAACCGTGTAATGTTCCGCGGCGGCTGATTCGCCGTCGGCCCGGATACGCAGGGCCTCGGCTTCGGCTTCCGCCAGGATCGCGGACCGTTCGCGGTCCGCATCGGCCCGGATTTCCGCTGCCCGTCGTAATCCTTCTTCACGACGTCCCGCCGCCTCGCTTTCGCGTTCCTGCCGCATCCGGCGATAAACGGCATCGGTAACGCTGGGCGGCAATCCCATTTTGTGGATACCGAGAAAGACGATATCTATCCCGTATAATTCCCGTGCCGAGTCGCGCACTTCGGCAAGGATTTCACGTTCTATTTGCTCAATACGGACGGCATCGGGATCGACGTTTACCAGGGCGGAAAATGGATACTGTCCGATGACGGCGTTTTTACGGCTGCGAATCAAACTGTCCAAATGCGCTTCGGCCTGTGACTGACTCTCGATACTGAGAAAACGGATGGGATCGCTGATACGCCAGCCTGCGTAGACAGCGGCCAGAACCACCCTTTGATCGCCGGTGGAGGTTTGCTCGTAAACGCCTTCAAGCGTTTGAATGCGGGCATCCATACGGTGTATACGCTGAATCGGCCAAGGCCATTTGAGACGCAGACCCGGCTCGCGAGGCGCGGGATCGGGGCGACCCAGCGTTGATATCACCACCGTTTCGTCGGTGCGTACAATCATCAGGCATTGCAAAAGAATAAAAAGCAGTGCGATAAGACCACCCATCAGCGGCCGCATAAGCCGCCGCTCGGACGTTGCCTTGGTTTCATTGAGATCATGATTCATTAATGGTTCTCCTAGTTTCCGGGGTCCGGCCTCTCCAGCCGGCCGGCGGCATCCAGCAGACCGTCATACGGTTTGTGCGTGAAATCGATTTCGATCACATCGGCATCAGCCGGCGCCGCGATCAAATGTCGCGTGGTATGGGGTAGGCGTGCCTCCATGAGGTCCAAAAACGTTCGCATGGGATATACCAATGGCGCGATGCGTGCGGCGTCGGCGCGACTGACGAATAACGCGGCTTCGGCGGCTGCCGTGGTCATGCGCGCATCACGTTCCGCGGCGGCGCTCTGGCGGTGTTCGTACGCCTCCGCGCTGGCCGCCGGTAAACGACGGATACGGTAGGAATTACCTTCGAGAATCGCGGCCTCATACATCTCGTCCGCGCCGATCACCATCTCATAGGCGCCTGCCACCGCCACCGGCGGATGAATGCCGAGCAGATTGACCGCGCGGATCTCAAGACCGAGATTCAATTCGCGGACGGTATCCTCCAATCGGCGTTTCATCCGCTCCGCCAGCGCCTGCTGGCCCGGCCCCATAAGGTCGAAGACATCGGCATTGCCGGCTTCCAGCATCAGCAGGCGCGCGGCGGACTGGCGCAACAGTTTCGCTGGATCCCGGTAAGCGGTCATGTAATGAACCAGGTTCGTGATCTGCACCTCCATATTGAGGCTGATCGATAAGAGCGTGACCGGCACATGACCGGCGGCGTCGGGAGCAAACAGATCCCGTTCGCGGTCTATGCCGTGCGCGGCGACAAGAAAATCGTGTTCATCGTCGTGATGCTCTTCACTCCAAAGCTTCACGTCTTGGTGGTGGTTATGGTCGTCGTGGTGGTCGAATCCTACCTGTAAGGTTTGAATCCGGTTGATGGGATAACGTCGGATCCGGTGCCATGGCGGGGGCAAGACCAGGTGATAACCGCTCTGCAATATCCGGTCTGTCGCCGGTCGTCCCATCACCTCGATCACGGCCGCTTCGTGAGGTTCCAGAATTACCAGGCAATGGGAAAACAACAACAGCAACAACTGCAGCACAAGCAGCGGCAGCACCAGACGGCGTGCGGTGCGGTAGAGCGCCGTTTCGGATATGCGGTACCCGAATTGGTAATCCAGGGCGCCGGCAAGACTGTGCGCCCAGACCGACGGATCGCACAGCAAGGTACCCAGCCGGCTTGCTCGCAGGCGTGCCCGGGCGGTATGCGATTTGTAAAACCCGGTGACGCCTGTCAGCAGCGCTTCCGTCGCGAGGAGTGCGGCCACGATCGATCCCGTCAACAGGGCCGGCCCTGTCAAGGCCGTATCGGCCCAGGAATCCGCCAGGACGATGCCGGCGCCGAAACAGGCTGCCAGTGCCGTCAGCCCGAGCCAGATCGCCGGTGCGCGTACCGATTCACCCTCCTGACGGTGACTGATGGCCAAAAGGACGCGGTGCAGAAGAAAGACGACGAATGCACGGCCGGCCAGGAAACCGGCGACTGGCGGACTGTCGGGCAGCAGCATCGCCGGTGTGCGCGCAATAGCGGCCAGCCAGACAGCGCCCGCGCCGCAAATCGCTGCCAGCATGAAGGGGAGGGCAGGCAGTACAAAGCGTTCGTACTGGCGTAATTGTTGTGCGGCGCTGAAAGGTGTCTCCGCTTCCGGTGTCATGGCAAATAACGAGTGCGTCGTCGTGTCGCCGATTGCCGCACGATCTTGCTTCTCCTCCAGGGAACGCCTTGTCAGGCGTTCGCGCCAGGCGGCAACCAGACAAACCAACAGGCCGGCCATGGTAAACGGTATGCTAATCTGAACCATTACCACGCCGGCTGCCAGGCGTAACAGGATATCCAGAACCAGACCAACCGCCTGAATAACCACAGCCAACCACAAAAGTTTTTCCAAATTACGGTTCATTGACGATTAATAATCTCTGTAAATCAATAGATCTCGGTGTGTCGCCATAACGCAACTCCCAGAGCCAGGACGCCGGTCGTGTATAACGCGGCGTAAACCAAGGCGTTGCCGAGAACGCCGACAGGAATCACGCCGCCGCCGGTCAACCAGTCGGCGCTCCAGAAATGCTGCCAATTCGGCATGATACGGTACGCTATGTCCGCGGCACGTGAAGTTGATGCAAAACGGCCCAATGCATAATCGGACAATAACCCTCCCAGTAATACCAAAAAACATACAACGACCGCCGACACCGGCTTTAGATGGGTGCTCAGCGCGGCGGCGACGGCGGCAAAAACCAGTAGTGCTGCACCGATCATGATGCCTGCCGGCACAATTCGCCACTGGAGTGGCCTTATGAATGTCAGCCCGGAAGCGGCGGCGCCCTTGATTTGTGATGCGATCACCAGCGTCAGTACCATGGCCAGGATCCAACCCATCCAGGCCGTCGCGCAAAACGAACGGCGGGTCAGCAGATTCCATAACCCGGCGCCGCCTAGGGCCGGAATCATGCAGGCTACCAGGATGTAGTAAAGCCGTAAATCAGCCAAATGCGCGCGCGGCGCAATTCGGTCGGCCAACAAAACGGTTGCTGTCATGACCACCGCGTATCCTGCCGTCAACAAGGCGATCCCGGCGTATTTGGCCAGGAAAAACAGTTCCGGACGAACGGCCTTGCTGAGGGTGACGGAGGCGGTACCGTCGCTGCGTTCGCGACGTAACGAATCCGCTGCAAAGACGCAGAAAGGCAGGCCGAACACCAGGTACAGCGCCAGGGCACTGTCGCGAACCAGTTTGCCGTCCTCGCCAAACTGATGTGCGATCAGAACCGGCAATAGAAGCATCGTAACACTGCCGGAGACGGTAACCAGCAATAACACCGGTTGCCGCAATTCCTGGACCGCTGTCATCCATGTAATCGCTCCGAATTGACGGAACACTGTTCTCATAAAAAATGCCTACTCGAAATGAATCGCCTTCCCCCACGCATACAGAACCCATAATATATAATATAAAATTCCTTTTGTAAATTCTCTTCAGACGCTCACAGCGGCGAAGCATCGCCGGGGTGTCGGGTGTCGGAGTCCTCACACGTGATCGCTACCCTCGGTGGCAGCAGATGCCTCGGGCCGATGGTTGTCGACAGGTGTCGACAGGTGTCGACAGGTGTCGACGGGAATCGACGGAAACGGTCTCCCTGCTACCTTGTCTGAGAGAACAGTGAAATCACGGTTGACGATAGCGGGCGACTAGAGCGGATGACGATTAGGAATCTCCAACTCGTGGACCGCTATCGTCGCCCGTTATCGTTATCCGTTCTCTCATCCCCGAAAAATCTGATGGAGCGAAGCGACATC
>PWZG01000529.1 GCA_003567575.1 PVC group bacterium
CGCTCATCGATACGATTGAAAGCGAACTGGGGCTTCCGCCCGGCACATTCACGCTGTTATTGGAATGCTACGAGGAAATCGATCAGACGACCGGCGTCCGATTGAGTCTCGACGGCGCGCTTGAATTCGATTTATTGGACGCGGAAACGACCTGGAATGTCGACGACGTTCTGGCCCGGCTCTTGGATGACGGACCCTGGTCAACGGTGTTGACCTCGCTTTTGGGTTCCGCATTCAGCGGGAATCTGGCGGTTGCCGCCGGATTGACATTGAATTATGCAACCGGGTTAGAGCTTGCGCGCGTGTCCGGCGATGCCACGCTGACGCGCATGTTTATCGGCGGCGGAACGTCCCTCGCACTGAACGCGATGGTTGACGGACACGCTATCGCGATTGAGCAGGCGTTGTTGGACAACACGGTTTGGATACGGGACGGACATATTCGTTTGGGCGCCAACGCGGCGAACGGCGGCGAGCCTCTCGAACCGGCGGCGTTGACTATCGTTCCCGAAGGACTTGCCGCGGGCGAACGCGCCTATTTCGGAGCGCAGGAAGCCGATCCGATAACCTTTAACTTCGATTTTGACGCCGGGTTCGATCTCCGATTACCCGTGTATTACGGTGAAACCGCCGCGGGTTCCGGGTCCGCCGCTCCGCTCGATCCCGCGATCCCGGAATTGTTTTTGGCGATTGCCGACCTGAAGGAACCGGGTCAGGTTGCCTGGGAGGCGCCCGATCCGACGCCGATCATCGACGATTTAAGCGGATTGACCCCGGACCTGATGCTGGACCTGTTGTTCCGTCTGGCGGACCGGCTGATCGAATTGGGAACATCGACGCTGTTCGGGCAAGCCTTGCCTTTTACCGATCGCACGATCGGTGAGCTGCTCGAAATCGGCGAACGATTTCGCGATCGGGTCCATGATTTAGCCGATCAGGCATTTAATACTGCGCAAGAATTGGCGGCTCGCATTGAGACGCTTTTCGGCTGGATAACCGACCTTGACGGCGACGTTTTGACGTTCACGGCCGTCGTTCAGGATGCCTGGGAATCGGACGTGGATTTCCGGCAGGAATTCCCGGGCGTCGCCGTCAGCGGCGCGACGGACGGCCGTCTGGCCGCGAATATCGATCTGGATATGAGCCTGGATGTCCGCTTGGATTTGTCCGGACTTTCATCGGGTAGCAACTGGCATCAATCGGCCCCCGGGCGCGTGAAGATAGGCAACCTGGAAATCGAAGCCCAACTCGATCTTATGGCCGATAACTTGCGGGCGGCGGCCCAATGGCAAATGCTCGAATTGAGCGTGGAGGCCGCGGGTCTGCTTGACGGCGGACGGTTGTTGAGCGCCGGGATCGGATTAAGCGCCCTGTCGACAAACGGCAATTCCTCCGCTGAAATGGTAAGTTTGGAAGAACTGATACAAAAACTCCCGGTTATCCACGAGTATATTGCCGCGCCCGCGATGACGGGCGCCGCGCATGCGCTCCTGTCGGTCGATGCGGTCGTCGGCGATATCGGCCTTACCGACCTGTTGGGCAGCGAGCCGGGCATTGAAATCGAATGGACCTGGGAAGGCATCGCCGAACCGCATCGCGCCCGGATTACGTTTCACGGGTTGGACGAGCTGCCGTCGCTCGGACGACTGAACCTGAACGATGTCATCGGCATGTTGCGCGCCCTGGGACAGTCATTCGAGCGCCTGGCGAACGATGCCCTGTTGAATTGGGAGGCGCCTTTGACCGGACGGACCCTCGGACAATTGATCGCTCTGGCCGATTTGTATGCCGAACGCGTGTTGACCGCGCTCGACGAACTCGAACAAGCCGGGGATAAGGCGGCCGCCGGATACCAGCAAATACGCGATAAACTGAGCGAGGCCCTTGACTTGGATGAGGACGATTTCGTTCTCGAGGAAGGCGTCCTGCTGATCAATCTGAATTTGGCGGGTCAGGCGAGATACGAGGACGATTTCAAATTGCGCGCGGATCTGGCGCGCTTCGAGATCGATGTCGGTGGCGCGATTGCGGGCGATGTTCAGACAAATCTCGCTTTGACGATCGGGATCGATCTCGATCCCGAGCCTCTGGAACTGATCGCGAGCCGGTCGCCGGAGGCGACCCAATTGAGCGCCGACGTTGTCTTCCAACTGTCGGGGGTTGACGGCGGCGGACAGCCGGTCGAGGTTACGGTTCCGGCCGGCGATTATCCCGCGATCGATGCATTGCGCGCGGCGGTCAACGCGGCCTTGGTTACGTCCGCCGTCGATCATCTGATCGAAGCCGTCGTGATCGAGGACCGTCTTGCGCTGCGCGCCCTGGCCGGTCAAAACCATCTGGGCATGCATGCCACGGCGACGCCGGCGGGATTGGAAAAACTCGGGTTCGATGTCGGACGCCATGTCGACCGCTTGCCAATGGATCTGCTGTTCCTTGAAGACCTGATCCTCGACGCCGGGCTTGACATCGGCGTGTCGGACTTCTCGGGCCGCGCCATGTTCGCCGATCTGCTGGAAGTCGGGTTGGTCGGCGGAAACTTGACGTTGACCGGCGACGGAGACGAGCCGGCCGGCATCCGTGTTGGCTTCCCCGAAAACGCCGGCCGCGTGTATCTCAAGAATCTGCGCGATCTGCAACCGGAAATCGCATACACGGCGGCCGCGCAATTGTCATTCAGCCTGTCGGCCGACGGCTTGATGACCGGGCGCATTCCCGACACGAACTCCGTGACCCTGACCGTTCCCGATCTCAGTGAATTGGGCGAAGACGGGATCGACGTGGACAGCCAAGGTCTCGATAACCTTTTCGATTTCGAACAAATCACGCTGGATGACATCCTGGATATTGTTTGGCAACTGGTGGAACGGCTTGACTTACCGGACGTGATGGACAAGACGATTCCGGTCTTGAACCGGTCCGTTAACGAAATGTTCGATTGGGCGGATGGAGTGATCGAGCGCGTGTCCAACGCCGTCGAGCGCGCGTTGGACGCCGTCGAGCGGGCGTTTGATGCCGTCGACCGGGCGCTCGATTGGCCGGGCGACAAACTGGCGCAAATCGAGCGGGCGATCAACGAGGTGTTGCCCGACGGGATGACATTCAGTTTTGAATTCCAGACCGCGGATGAAGGGCTTCCGGCGGCGTTGCTGGCGGTATTGGATATGGGATACAACTTTGAAAAAGATCTGCCGTTTTCGTTGGATTTGCTGGATTTGCTGGGCGCCGACAACGTCGGTAATCTGGCGCAACTGGTCAATATATCGAGCGCCGGTCACCTGAAGATCGAAGGCGCCGTCAAAGCCGGATTGGGCGCGGGACTTGAATGGAATGCCGACGAGTCGGCATTCGCTTCGTTCCTGGACGGCGATTCCTCTTTTAAATTCGACCTGTATATTGCCGATGGCGACGGTATCGAATTCAATGCCGCCCTGGGACCGTTCGGAATTTTCGTTAAGGACGGCGTCGTTCGTTTGAGCGAAAAGACGGAGGAAGGGAACGCAGCCTGGATACGATTCGGATTCGTTGATTCTCAAGGCGCTCAAGCGCCCCGGTTATACTTCCGCGATGTCGGGGAATGGACCCCGGATATCAAAATGGACGGAAAGATCGAGGTCGACTTGCCGATTTATTTTCCGACCCATGATGACCGGCTCACGTTCGAGGGTGATGATCAATCACTGTCATTGACGGTTGACTGTTTGGAAACCTTGCTCGTGGACGGCGATACGGGCGGCGTCTCGTTTGGCTTGCCGGTGTTTGACGATGTTTTCGACGATCTTGAGATCGATTTTTCGATGATCCTGCAGGGGATCGAGATGCTGCTCATACAACTCGCCGACGCGCTCGATGCGGGTGTTTTCGGGCAGACCCTGCCGGTGATCGGCCGGTTGGACAATGCCGCCGGATTCCTGCGCGACATGGCCGACAACGTCGGCACGATTCGCGAGACGTTGCCGAATGATCTTGACGGCATGATCGAGCTGGTGTTGCAGCGATTGAACCATGTCCTCGAGGGGAGGGGACTCAATGTCGCGGTTCTGGAAGACGTCTTGGCGGAACACGAGGAATTTGTCGGGCGTTTGGCGGATCTCGCCGAAGATTTCGCCCTCTTATTGCGGCGGATCGACGAAGCCGATGTTTATACCTTTATACTCGGGATCGGCGGCGTCTACTCGCTGGACGCGGGAGATGTTAATTTCGACATCGGGCTGCCGGGACTTGGGTTGAGTGTCGAGGATGCAGGTGTCGCCGTGGAAATATCGTTCGCGGCCACGTTGACGTTCGGTTATTGCAAAAACGAGGGTTTCTTTGTCGGATCGACCCATCTGGACATTGAACTCGATGCCGGCCTCTCACTGGGCTCGCTTGATGCCGGCGGCGGGGCGACGGGCCGCCTGGGCTTCCTTGAGACGCGGGTCGGCGGCGCGGCGGCGCTTGCCGCGGGAACGAGCATGACGCTCGACATCGACGCGGGTGAAAGATTATATTTGCGTGATCTTGACCAACAACCGTTCCTGAAACGTTTCGACTTCGAATGGGGCGCGACGGCGGACGTTGCGTTGGATATCCTGGTGCAATTCGGAGGAGGACCCTCGAGCTTCCCCTCGATTCGCGGCGATCTGATCGTGGCCTGGGGCTTGGGCGACCGGATTAATGAGAATCCGGACGGAGAGAACGGTTATTACCCCGAGATTCCGCATGTGGCGCTCCGCGATATCCGTCTTGATCTGGGCGGATTCCTGGGCAACACCATCGGGCCGGTGTTGCAGTGGATCGACGACGTGCTTGAACCGATACGGCCATTAATCAGTTTTCTCAGTCAACCGGTGCCGGGCGTATCCCATCTGGCCGGCCGCGACATCAGTTTGCTCGATATGGCCCGCGATGCCGGCGCGTATTTCGATTACCGATTGATCGAGGCGGCGGTCGAAATTGCCCGGATCGCCGGCAATCTGCCGACCTTCGATAGGGCGGGGCATCTAATGTTGGTGAGAGAGTACGTTTTAACGCAAGACCCGCGGGATGCGTTCGCGCTCGATCCGGAGGACATCGAAGTGGAGGAAACGGGTACGGATGAGGCAAGCGCGGATGCGCTTAGCTTCCTCCAATCCTTGCGCGCGCTCGGGTTCTCGTTCCCGCTTTTCGAACAGCCCGCCCTTGTGATCGGCTTGTTGTTCGGACGAAACGAGGATTTGATCGTTTACGATATGCCCGCCTTGGAACTGGAATTCGATTTTCGCGCCAACTTCCCGTTCTGGACGCCGCCGTCGATCGCCGTCAGCGTCGGCGCGGGTGTCGGTATCCGGATCGATCCCGTCTTCGGCTACGATGCCCGCGGCGCGCGCGATTTTGTCACCGCCCGGACGGCGTTTCGCGCCGGTGAGTTGGACGATCCGCCTTCAGCCTCGATGTTGTTGCACGGATTCTACGCCTTGGCCGATCGCGACCGTCCGCC
>PWZG01000055.1 GCA_003567575.1 PVC group bacterium
AAATCCGTCTCCCTTAATTCGATCGCGTTCAGGATCGGGGCGGTTTCAGCGGTGGGCGACGAAACCGCTGGAATCATTTCAATACGGATCGCTTCCGTTGTCGGAATATCGTGAAACTCGCGCACCAGCGCGGTGCGGGCGCCGCCCGCTTCGCGCGCCACGTCAAACCGTTCCAACACCGTTTCTCCCTGAATCTTGACGTCGAAGACCCGTTCGCCGGGCGCGACATCCTGCAGCTCGGCAAAATGCAGCCGCACGGCGTACCGGCGCTCGACCGGCGCCGGGGGGCGATCGCGTTGCAACGGCGCCAGGTTCACGCCGGACAAATGCTCGCGGCCGCGGCCGCCCAGATAGCGGATCGCTTCGGCCTGTGTCGGCCCCACATCCAGGCGAGCGCTCTGAGCCCGCGAATCACTCTCGGCGTTGCGGCTGACATTTATGCCCAGGGTATCGAGATCCAGACCGGCACGCCGCAGGGTCTCGAACGGAATAGCCATTTCCACAAAGAACACCTCGTTATCGGCACGGACCGCGCATTGCCAGTGCGTCTCGTCCATCGTGTCCAGATCTGGACGCTCGACGGCCAGCGCGGCATACCGTTGTCCGGAAGCGCCCGCGCCCAGATGCACCATCTGTTGCTCGCGCGCATCGCCGAGGAACACTTCGATCGAATCCTCGTCCCATACCGGCGCCTCGCCGTCCGCGATCACCCAGCCGTCCGGCTCGCCGCGCCGGTTGAAGCCCATCGGGGTATGGGCGGCAATATAAAGCGCGTTATCATCATATCGCAAAAAGAGCGCTGTCTGGCTGCTCCGGAGTTCATGCCGCGGTTCGCCGGTCCATGCCGGATCGTCAAGCCGCCCCGTCATCTCCGGCGGCGTATCAATGCGTTGACTGACCAACGGTTCGTGAAACCCGTCGACCTGGATGGTCAGGTTGGTTAAGCCGCGGATTTTCGAGGTATAAATCCAGGGCCGGTCAGTGTTGCCGATCGCCACCCGGTCGGCATTTACCCGGAACGGCGTCATGTCCTCGAGCGTTTTGATATCCAGGGGCATGCGCGGACTGGAGCGCAGATGCCAGCCATTCAGGTAACGTTCGGCGGTCCTAAGGGTTTGGCTGCTGCTCAGCGAAGTCAGGCCGGGCATATGCCACCAGACGCCGTGCCCGGTCTCGTACTGCCGGGGATAGCCCAGCCAGAGCGTGCGCTCACCGTCGCGCCGATCCCCGGGCGCGGCCAGATTAAAGGAGCCGAGGCGCAGACGGCTTTCGCTGACCGGCGTATCGTAGTACAGCGCCCAGTCCTCATGCAGCGGTTTTTCGGCTTCGGCCAGGGCAAACGAGACGTTGAACGCAAAGAGGCAGGCACAGCCGATACTTTCGTTGCCGACCCACATCACGCCGCCGCCGACCTGCATGTTACGCACCCCGCAGTCCGGACGTACGCCGCCGAAGAGGCGGATGCCGCTGTCGTCCTCGAGATCCATCAGTCCCACGTTGCTGATACGGGCGTACATCTGAAAGGCCGAACTGCCGCCCCGGCCGCAGCCGACTGACCGGATATACATGCTGGGTCCCAGATCGCCGGTCAGCGGATGCATCCGGTAACGGGTCACGGTATCGCCGTCGGGACCGTAGTTCGCGGGGGATGGCGGAATCGCGCCTGTGATGTCCGCCACCGGACCGGCCACGACCGCCGGCGCTTGCAGCGCCGCCAGCTCGTCCGGCGCGTTCTCGAGCACGATCGTCGGCCAGCCGTTGTTCATGAACCAAGCCTTGCGGTCACCGCTCAGAAATACATCGGCGCCTCCAAGTGCCGGCGGATCGTCGTCATCGTCGAGTTCAAGGCTTTTGTGGTGCAACGCGGCATTGAAGCCGAAAGTTTTGGGAAGCTGACCGAACAGCGACGCGATGGATTCCCAGGACAGATGCACCCGGGTGGCCGCGCCTTGTCTGGTCACTTGCAATTCCGGCCCCAGCGCGCCACGTTCCAAGCGCCACTCGGGCGACGTTCCCTCAGCGGTAGCGGACACGATACGAACCTGAAACGTGCCTGTCCCGTACAGCCCGTAGCGTTCGTCCGCCGGACGGAAATCGAAGAACAAGTGCCAGATGATGTCGGCGGCATCCGCTTTCGCGCCGTCCCCGGTCAGGTTCAACCACAGCCCGTCCGGTGTCGTGGCCATTTCGATCCTGCCCCGATGCCGGTCGTCGAGTTCGAGTGTCCAATTCCGCGAACGATCACGCGGTAACGCTGGCGGTGGCGTCATGTCGCCGTAAAACGCCTGTTGCTCTCCGGTGAAAGCGTCGAGTTTAATGACAGCCTCACCCCCGTCGTCAGCGCCCCGATCCATGCGCAGGTAAACATGATCGGCGTCAGCGGAAAGCCCGCCGATGGGCGTGGGCGCATCCCGCCGCCACAGTTCTGCGCCATTGTAGCCGTCCACCGCGATCAAACGGCCGCGCACCAGATTGAAGAACCGTCCATGGGCGGTTGCGGTGGCCACATTGGCGCTTGAACGGCTGGCGCTTTCGATCGGCGCCGGACCACCGAACCAGAGCGGTCGCAGGGGACCGCGCAGATGACGATCGGTGCGGACTTCGGATTCCGCGCCGACCCAGGCGCCGGGCAGATGGCCACGCACCCCGTGGGGAACCGGTGTTTCATGAATTTCGGACGGCGACAGGCCGCTTGCCTCCAGCAGCGCCAGCGCATCCGCGGGCGATCTGCCCACCGTCAGCATTACGCCACCGCTCGGACGCAGCAACCGGTAGCTTTCCGCCGGCGCCACCCAATCCGCATCCCCGACCACGATCACGGCATTGGCGAAGTGTTTGGCGAAAGGAAGCCGTCCGTCTGCGGAAGCGGTCAAGACGTGAATACGGGAACCGTACCACGCGGTACGATCCAGCAATCGCTCGCGCAATTGGCGCGCCAGCGCTTCATCGGAAACCACGCTGACCACCTGCAATCCGGTTTCGGCGGCCAACGCCGACGCCGGGTAATCCGGTCCCGGATCGCCGACGACCAGGGCATAACCCTGGTCCATCCGGGCGGATTCGAGCAGATCAATGGCCGTCCGGACCGCGGCGTTCGGTTCCGGCAGAGCCGGCAATCCGGCCGCCGGTTGATGTTCCACGACCGCGTCGGCATCGGGAGCGAAACCATAGACTTTGCCGCGATGGGTCGTGACGATCAGCCTTCCATCGGCAATAGCCAGTCCGCGCGCCTGACCATCGACTTCGGCCCGCCAGATTTCGCGATGCGGCATGCGGTCGAAACGCGCCGGCGATCCGCCGGATTCCGGCGGATCGACCTCGTAAGCGACCACCGCGTCGCGTTTGCCGACCACCAGGATATCGCCGGCCAGCGCGATACTGTAACCGCGCCGGGCATAGAATCGGTCTTCGGTTACCAGCAACGCCACATCCAGCCCGTGCGGACGCAACCACCGGGGCGCGGGATAACTGCCGGGATTACCCTCGCCACTGGGTTGGACGACATCGCGAAACCGGTTGCCGCCGCCCGCGGCATGCAGATTCAGTCCCCGGCGACCGGTCACCTTGCGATCGAGTTCATCCGTGCCGCCGCCGTGATTGTAGTTCCAGTGCGAATCACCCACCATGGCAAAGGGTGGGCCGGTGGTAAATGTCTGTTTCGTGGAAGGATTGAAACTCTGGATTTTGCCGGTTTGGCGGTCGAAGAGAGCGGGGGCCGACCGGCCCATGGGAACGACCAGGCGTGTCGGGCCGGCAAACAAGATTCCCTGCGGCGACACTCCGGTCCAGCGGCCAAGGAAAATACTGCCGCGTCCCCACGTCCCGCTCTCGCTGAACCCGCCGACATCATAGACGGTCATGGCGCCGGTGGTATCGTTGACCCAGCGCACGTCGCCCGTCGCGGCATCCAGGGCATAGACGAAGATGCCTTCCCGCGGCCACATACCGGCCACCGTGTACACCACGCCGTCGTCAACCACCAGTCCGTTGCGCAACGGCCAGCGCGAGATCAGGCGGCCGTCCCCCATTAGCCGGTCGTCGTCCAACGCGGCGCGAAACTTCCAGACCAGCCGGCCGTCGGCTGCGTCCAGGCAATAAACATACCCGTCATCCGAGGCCAGATAGACGCGGTTTGCGTATACCTGCGGCGCGAAACGGATCGGACCGCCGCTGGTGAACTGCCAGCGGACGGCGCCGGTGCGGCCATCCAGCGCACGCAGCGTATCGTCCGACGAACTGCCTAAATAAACGAGTCCACCGGCGGCAACCGGCTGGGGCGCGAAGTCGAACTCCAACAGGTTCTGCCCCACGGTTACCGGTCCCGGCCAGGCCGGCGACGGCGGTTGTGCGCTGGTATAACGCCAGGCAAGCTGCAGGGGGAAAACCAGGGATTCCGTGGTGACCGCGCTGCCCTGGATATCGCGCCGGTAGGCGGGCCAGTCGGCCCTGGAAAGTGACAGGGTCAGCGAAAATATCATTGCCGGTGCAAAGAAAATGGTGAACCGGGATTTGGAACCCATGATGAACCGCCTTGTGCGCCGTTATTTTTAAAAAAACCCGGTCCACGATTACGGACCAATCACCGGATCAAAAAAAGTGATCCGCGGGGTATCATGTAACGGATCACCACGATACCGGAACCGCCGTTCCGGACACCTGTTCCTCCGCCGCCACCGCCGCCGGTATTGGGAAGACCCGGGGTCGAATCAACTTCCAATCCATTCAGATAGCGTCCATCGCCACCGCCGCCAAAGCCTCCCGGACCGCCTTGCGCGCCGCCAGTGGTCCGGGATCCGCCACCGCCGCCGCCGCCGACTTCAAAACCGTTCCAGGAAATGCCGTCTCCCGCGGTCGCGCCCTGCCCGGGCGCGGAAGCGCCGCCACCGCCGCCGCCGCGCATGTTGCCAGCCGAACCACCCTGACCGTAGCCTCCGTCATGCCCCTGGCCGGGCGTACCCGATCCGGGAACCGTATCTTCATATTCTGTATTGGACCAATTGTGCCCGCCGCCGCCGCCGGAACCGCCATCCCCGCCACCGCCGGCGGTGCCGCCTGCACCGCCTCCAATGGCGGTCAGCCCGAACGCGGACGAATCTTCGCCGGAATTCTCGTCGTACCCGCCATCACCGACAACGATTTCATGGGTTGACGCGGCCACGAAGACGGCGCCGGTCAAAACACCGCCCGCGCCACCGCCACCGCCGCCGCCAGCGCCTCCGGCCCCGCTGCCACCGCCGGCCACGATCAGGTATTCCATGGTGCCACCCTGCGATACGGCGAGCGTATTCGTGCCGACATTGGTAAAAACATGCATCCGCCACAATACGCCTTCACCGTCAATATAATTCGTAACCGTTCCCCCGGTGGCTCGCGGGGTATCCATTCCGGCGACCTCCAAGGGAAGGAAATACACCATGCAAAATACGGCCAGCAAAACAGATGCGAGTTGA
>PWZG01000461.1 GCA_003567575.1 PVC group bacterium
CGGTTCAAGGTGCCTTCGGCAGCCGCGGCCACGGTGCCCGAGTAAATGACGCTGATCCCGGTGTTCGGCCCCAGGTTAATTCCGCTGACCACAAGGTCCGGCGGCGTGTCCAGCAACACGGACAATGCCAGTTTGACGCAGTCGGCGGGCGTTCCTCTCACGGCGAATCCCGACAACCCGTTTTCGCCTTGATACGAACGTACCCGTAACGGTTCGGAAATCGTGATCGAATGACTGGCGGCACTCTGTTCCGATTCGGGTGCGACCACGATAAGCTCATGCGCCAACGGTTGCAGCGCGTCATGCAATACCTGCAAGCCGGGTGCAAAAATACCGTCATCGTTTGAAAGCAGAATACGCATCCGCTCAGGCTTGACCAAAGGATTGACGCATGTCTTCCTTGGATCGATGGCGCGTGGTCTTCTTCTCGAATTTCGATGTGCGAATCAATTGCTTCAATCGACGCTCGAAGACGGCGCTGTTCAGAGGCATATCGACCGCTTTCCCGGTCAGACCGGCAAGTAGCATGGCATTGCCGAGTTCCACCGAATGAATTCCATCGCGCGCCGGCGCCAGTAACGGTTCGCGATCGATGATGGCATTGACGAAATTAAGGGTGATGTCTTTGTGGCCGCCACCGTTGGAAACCTCGGGAAACGTGATGTCCCACACAGCAGGTCGCGCGAATTTCTGGTTTGTCGTGCGACTGAATTCCGTCGCCGGAATCTCGTTGCGCGTGAAACGCAAGGTTCCGTCCTCAATCAATAATTTGCCGCGTTCACCACAGATTTCAAGACGGTTGGTTCCCGGCGCTTCGCCGGTAGATGTTACAAATACACCGCTTGCCCCGTTGGGATACTCCAGCATGGCGGTGACTTCGTCTTCCACCTCGATGTTGTGCCGGGCGCCGAGACGAATCGTGCTTTGAACCTTGGACGGCATACCGCAAAGCCATTGCAACAAATCCAGTTGATGCGGACACTGGTTGAGCAGGACACCGCCGCCTTCGCCTCGCCAGGTTGCGCGCCAACCGCCGCTGGCATAATAAAATTCCGTGCGGAACCAGCTCGTGATAATAAAGTTTACCCGCACCAATTCGCCGATTTCTTTGCTCTCAAGCAACTGTTTCGCCTTCCGGTAGACGGGATTGGTTCGCATATTGAACATTGCGGCGAAAACCTGGCGTTTGTCCTTATGCGCTGCGATCAAACGTTCACAGTCAGCTTTATGAACGGAAATAGGTTTCTCTACCAGAACATGCAGTCCCTGGTTCAGGGCATCAATACCGATGGTCGTATGCCCGTAATGCGGCGTGGCAATCAATACCGCGTCGACACACCCCGAACGGATCAACTTGCGAGAATCTTCGAATTTCTCGACCCCGTCAAAACGATCGAGGTATTCCGGTACAATATCGCATACCGCCGTCAATTCGCAGCGAGGAACGTCGCCCGCTTGAATATAACGGGCATGGCTGCCGCCCATACCGCCGATACCTATAATGCCGAGACGAACTTTCTTCATAATATCTCCGTGTGTTACCATAACCCGTAGCGCCACCTGATTTGTTGATAAACGTTTATTTGAAGCCACCCGATTTGTTGTAAAACGTTTATCTTAAACATGTGGAGAAGTAATGGTAGCGCATCGTATCCGGATTGTCAATTGCTGCCAGGTTGAACTTGAAGTTTTGCCATAAGGATCGCACACTTGATTCCCGCACTTTATCGGTTACGCTTAAACGACCCGCTGCGTCGCTCTTAATATAAGCGAAAAACACCGTATGGCAAAACTTCAGAAAAAGATTCTTGCCCTTGACTTTTTAAGGGAGGTATATTATTACCCTAACGAATGATTGTGGCGTAAGCTAATTCATTCAGGTGGCCGCCCGCTTTGGGGCGGCCACCTGAACTGTTGCGAATCGTGTATGACAATAAACACCCAGGAAATGAAACCCGAACCTCATCGCCGCATCCAACCCGTTGAATTCACTTGGCCGCAACCTCCGTTTCAAGTCGTTCTCGTCGAACCGCGGATTCCTCCAAATACCGGCAATATCGCGCGTCTGTGCGCCGCCACCGGCAGTGTACTGCATCTGGTCGGCCCCCTGGGATTCCGGTTGGATGATCGGAGCCTACGGCGCGCCGGCCTGGATTACTGGTCTTCGGTCGCCATCGAAAGGTATACAGGAATTACGGATTTTTTCAGGCAACGGAACGGCGATGAACGTTTTTTCTATTACAGTACGGCCGGATCGCGTTGCTATACCGAGGCGCATTACCGGCCGGGCGACTGGCTGGTTTTCGGTAATGAACCCGACGGCTTGCCCGACGCATTACTTGATGCGAACGCCGAAAGTGTGTACACGATTCCATTAAAGCGGGGTGATGTCCGTTCGTTGAATCTCGCGACGGCAACCGGCATTGTCCTTTACGAAGCGTTGCGCCAAGCTGGTGTTGGCGCTGCAAAAGCGGAATAGAGGGATGCGCGAGAGACAAACTACCGGATTGATCGCAATCGGTTTACAATGTCGGGAACCACATTCAGCAGACGTTCCATGGCAATCCTGTCCGTGGCGTGGCCGAAACTGAAGCGCACCGCTCCGCGGCAACGGCCCGGGGTCAGGCACATGGCTTCGAGAACATGGGAGGGACGCGGGTCGTCGGCATGACAGGCAGAACCGACTGAAACGGCAAAACCGGCTTGATCGAGCGCAGCCGCAATATTCGCACCGTAACAGCCGTCGAATGAAACACTGCTGGTATGCGGCACGCGCCGGTCGATCGCACCGTTAATATGGATGCCTTCCATAACGCGCATGAGTTCCGCCTCGAATGCGTCTCGAAGAACCGTTAATCGTTGCGTCTCCCGGGGCTGACGTGTTGCGGCGATGTCGACCGCCACGGCGAATCCGGCGGCGGCGGCAACATTTTCGGTGCCGGCACGACGCCCTGACTCTTGGCGGCCGCCCAGCAACATCGGCTTCAGCTCAAGACCGTGACGCATATACAAGGCGCCGATTCCCGGAGGTCCGCCGATTTTGTGCGCCGACAGACTCAAGGCATCAACTCCCAGTGTGTCGACGTGCAATGGCAGTCGTCCCAGAGCTTGAACGGCATCGGTATGTATGACCGCGCCGGACGCTTGCGCACGCGCCGCAATCTCAGTTACCGGCTGAATTACCCCGGTTTCGTTATTGACCAGCATTACGCTGATCCAATCGGTTTCGGGTCGCATGGCTTGCGCGATTTCTTGCGGTTCCACCCAGCCTTCGGCGGTACAGCCCGTCAGCGAAACCTGTTCGCCGCTGGCCATGCGATCCCGCAGCGGTTCGATCAGCGATGCGTGCTCGATGGCTGACGAAATGCGATGGCGATCATCGGACGACGAGCCCTGACGGCGCAGCGACAACGCCAACTGATTGGCCTCCGTTCCGCTGCCGGTAAACACGATTTCCGATGCCGCGGCGCCCAAACAACCGGCGATACGAGCGCGTGCGTCATCCAATACCGCCCGCGCCGCACGGCCTTCGGCATGCGAACTCGATGGATTGCCGCCCAGATCGGCGAGAACCTCGTCAATTCGTTGACGGACCTCAGCCAAACAAGGCGTCGTTGCATTCCAGTCGAAATAAATTCTCTTGTCCGTTCGTGTACTCAAACCATCAACGCTTAAGGGTTTAACGGTCAACTGTAGGGGCGGTCCAGTCCCTTGGGCCGCCCCCGCCTCACGCCGCGGATGGGGTACCCAAAGTGCCTGGGGCAACTCCGCGGACAGCGTCATGCAATTCGCTTTCCCGTCCTCCATCTTAACCGGACATAGTGGGCATGTCCGCCAGATCGTAGTAGGCGATCATATAGGGATGATTCTCGTCGTATTCGGTTAGCGGCTTGGGATTCTTGCATAAGCCGGCTTCGCGGATGTCTTTTCCCACGCGGCCCAGACGCTTATCACCGAAGGCCCGCCGAAACTCCTCGGCAGCCTCCTCAATCCGGGCGACGATCTCAGGATGCTTGTCGTAGACATCGTTGGCTTCGCCCACATCTTCGCGGAGGTTGTAAAGTTTCGGCGATCCCTCGTCATCGGCGCCACCCGGGACATCGTCCGTTCTGCAGAAGTGTAATTTCCAATCGCCTTTGCGTACAGCCTCAAGATTGGCCCGCCGGTAGTAGGCGAAAATATCCCGCTTGGTAGGCTTGCCTTTCAGAATGGTTTCCACCAACGATATACTGTCAATCGTCGTATCCGCCGGCAGCGGTGCACCGGTGATCTCTGACAGGGTTGCAAAAAGGTCAATGGAGGAGGCTATCCCCTCGCAGATCGTTCCAGCGGCGATCTTCCCCGGCCAGCGCATGATACAGGGAACCCTTTGTCCGCCCTCCCAGGTTTGCGCTTTCGTGCCGCGCAACGGCGCGTTGCTGCCGCCCTCGTCCCGGGCGCGGGATCCGTTGTCGGAAGTGAAGATGACAAGTGTTTCGTCCTTGATACCCAATCGGTTCAGTTCCGCCTCGATCATACCCATTGCCCAGTCAATGCAGGCGACAGCGCCGCCGTATGCGCCATTGCGCGAGATGTCGAGAAACTGTTTTGGAACGAATAGCGGCACGTGGACATACATGTGCGCCAGATACAGAAAGAAGGGGTTGTTTCGGGCGCGACGGATAAACTGCAGAGACTCATCCACGTACCGTTCGGTAATGCCACGTTGATCCGGTTGCTGCTGTATGACCTCATCGTTTCGCAAAAGCGGTAGTGGAGGGCGTTCAAGCCTGTTTACTTGCCGGCCCATGTCATTGCTGAATGGAATCCCGAAATATTCGTCAAATCCATGGTTGGTCGGCAGAAACTCCGGCTGATCGCCGCAGTGCCATTTGCCAATGATCTTTGTGTCGTAACCGACTTGTTTCAACTGCCTGGCAATGGTTGACTCCTTTGGGTTCAGACCCTGCGCCTGCCCGGGATGCAGTACCTCGTAGTCGGCAAAGCCGATTCTCTGCGCATAGCAGCCGGTTAGCATCGCTGCGCGTGAAGCGGAGCACACGGGGGAGGCCATATAGAAATCGCTGAACCGTACCCCTTCCGCGGCAAGCTGGTCAAGGTGCGGCGTATTGTTGCGCTCGGATCCATAGCAGGCCAGGTCGCCGTAGCCAAGGTCGTCGCAATTGATCAGAATGATATTTGGCGGCATTGCATCTCTTTGGTGGTCTTTCATATATCCAGTATCCTTACTTACACTTAGTCCCCACGCTTAGTCTCCACACTTAGTCCCTACGCTTAGGCCCCACACTTAGTCCCCCTTAGTCGTTACCTCTTAGTCGTTCTCTCGTAATTCTGCCACTCTGCCTCCCTGTAACGCTGCCACTCTATTGATCGTGCATGAACGGTTTCAAGCAACCTTTGAGATGTCATCGGTTACAGCATGACCACTCGGTTTTCGGC
>PWZG01000321.1 GCA_003567575.1 PVC group bacterium
ACGGCAATCCGTCCCCCGGAGGCCTGGCCGCCCTGGCGATCGCCGCCGCCGCCCCTGGCAGCGATGAGACCCGTGCCCTGAATCGTATGCGTATTGATCCAAATGCTGCCACCGGAACCGCCGCTGCCATGCGTAGAGGCACCGTTCTGGCCGTTCGCGGTGATCTCGCCGTCCACTGTCACCTGGCCGGTTGCTTCGATCCGGATCGCGCCGCCGCCCGGCCGGCTGTTACCGCTGCCCCCGGCGCCGCCGCTGCCGGGCTGCCAGGGATTGACCGGATCGCCGTAAGCGGTGCCGCCCCAGGCATGCTGCGCACCACCTCGGCCGCCATCGCCGGCATGTCCGGCGCCGCCACGATCTCTACTGACCGAGCCCGGTCCCGCGCCCCGAACATACCCGAGAAAATTCGCTTGCAATCTACCACCGCCGGCGACGGTAACATCCGATCCCTTCAACCAAATCCGGTGTTGCGGCACCCATTCGCCGGTTTCCGGATCGGGTTCAGTCACCGTCTGTGCGGCATGCGTGATCGTTCCCTCGATCGTCATTTCGGTCGCTTCCAGTGCGCTGTGCCACCCCTCGACGGTCAGGGTGCGCCCACTGGTAATCCGGAACGACGCCAGCGCCGCGGTCGCATTGGTTAACCGCGCATCGGGAGCGCTGTCGATCCGTACATGCTGTCCCGCCTGTGGAATTCCCACGCTCCAATTAACCGGATCATGCCAGGAATCGGTGAGCCCTTCGCCGGTCCAGACGTTGGTGCCGCTGTATTCAATCACCGATACCATACTGGTCGTCGCGGATACGGCCGTATTGCCGGCCTCGTTTTGCAGCCATAAAACGATGGGATAATCGCCGTAATCGTCGACCGTTATGAACGGATCGTCGGGGGTCAGATCGCAGGACGGTTCTTCCGCGCAAAGTAATTTGCGGTCGAAAACCGCCATCTCCCGTCCGGCCGCGACGCCGCCGCTCGATCCGATGTCGATCTGCCACAGATAAATCACCGCGTTCTGTCCCGGCAATCGTTCGATGGCAACGGTTTCGTTAACCAGTGGAACCGGCGCGACTTCGGTATAAAATATAGTTCCCAGGCTACGACTCAGTTCAACGGATTCGGTCGCGTTGGTAAACCAGGCATAAAACGTGATATTGGTATCACCGGACGGTTGGGTGAATTCAAGGCTGTCGGGAACGACATTCGTCCAGGCGCCGGCATCGATGGCTCCGACATCGCCGTCTTCGGTGATCTGGAATTGGTCGTAACCATCCGGAATCGGGAAATCGACGATATCGACTTCGTTGCTGTTGGTGAATCCGTTGCTTCCGGTTTCGATGTCGGCCAGGGTGAACGGTAGGGCGCGCAGAAAATCCTCGCCAGCAGCAAAAGGGTTCTCTTCGAGAAACACCCATGTTGGACCATTAATGCTGCCGTCGCGGTCATTGCCGGACAGATCATAAGCCGTGTCGCCCTCGCCCTCGTTCATCGGCCAGTAACCCAGCAGCCCTTCTTCATCGCCCGAAAGCCGGACGTACATCAAATCCTGAATTTCCGTCTCGCTACGGACATGATCCCACAGCCGGGCCTCCATGATGATGCCGTCCATGCCGATCCCGCGACCGGCGCGCAACACGCCCAGCGCCAGATTGCCCCAATTGTTCCTGCTGCCCGCATCGAAGGTTTCCATCAACGCCCCGTTGACGTAAATTTGCGCCGTACCGTTCTGGACGGCCGTCAGGGCCACGTGGGTAAAGGTGTTCGTCTCAATACCGGCGCCATTGGTTTCGGTG
This sequence comes from PVC group bacterium, assembly GCA_003567575.1. Lineage (GTDB taxonomy): Bacteria > Verrucomicrobiota > Kiritimatiellia > CAIKKV01 > PXCX01 > PXCX01. Next base: position 1,792 of record PWZG01000321.1, read on the forward strand.
TAGGCGGTGGTCCCGCCCTCGTAAGCAAAGGCCTTGATCTCGCCGTCGCGATGCAGCAACCATAACGAATAATCGTTTGCCGTTCCGAATATCGTGAACCCGTGGCTGGCATGGTCGCCATTGCCGCTGATGCGGCGGGGATTGATCCAGGCTTCCGCGGTGTATTCGGCATGACTCCCGATGTTGCCGAACTGAACATGCTGATCGTCTTTACTGTCATGCACATTGTTGAAATCCAGCGCCGATTCCGCGGCCCAAGCGCTCCGACCAACCCCGCACAGGCCAACGGAGATGATTACCATGACCATGACCGAACCCACACAATCTCTGTTTCGTTTTCTGTTCATGACTTCCTCCTTTTTTGTTCCTGTACTCCCTTCCTCCCTACACTTACTGTCTCCCCAATACTTACTGTCTCCCCAATACTTAGGCTCCGTTTCCAACTCCAATCGACAGGATCGACGGGAGCGACAGGAGCGACGGGATCGACGGTTGTCGAATGTCCATGGTCCATGGTCTCCGATTACGGTTTCCACTCCGGATCGTGGGGCGACCAGAACATGACCGGGGCCATGATGCCGCCGCTACCGATTTCGGACAAGAACCACAAAAGAACCACAAGGGACAGACATTTGTCCATTTCGAAATGACATTAGCGAACGTGCTGTCCCGGGCGAAGTCGAGGGATTTCATGCATCATCGAATGCGTCATCATATTTATGAGCCAGAGCACTAAGGCTGGGTTAATTCTAACGTATCTCCTGTATTGCGTTGCCATTCCCGGAGACGCTGAAAAAGATTTTCAACGGTCGGCCGGCACGCGGGATTGTGGATCAGATTGACCATTTCACCCGGGTCATTCAGCAAATCGTAAAGTTCCGAAATGTCGCCGGGATTGACGTTCAACTTCCAACGTTGCGTACGGACGGAACGAATGCAATTATTTTTTACGTCGGCGAAGAGCGGCCATTTCGAAAACATACGCTGTATCACACCGTTCCACTCGCAACATACGACCGCCTCGGAATCTTCATCACGTTCCCCCGCGAGCAAGGGCATCAGGCTCTGTCCCTGAAGATGCGGAGGAGGATCGGCGCCAAGCGCATGCAACAGCGTGGGGACAAGGTCGACCTGTGAAACGGGTTCGCCAATGACACGCCCACCGCCGTATGACGGATGCCGTACCAACAGCGGGACGCCTTGCGATTCTTCGTACATCATCGATTTCATATACATGCCGTGCGATCCCATCATATCCCCATGATCGCTGGTAAAAACAACCAGCGTATTCCGGTCAAGGTTCAACTCCTCCAGTTTGTCCAGAATGCGTCCCACGTGGCGGTCCAGTAAATGGCATAACCCATAGTAACGGGCAATAAGATCGCGCCATTTATCGGCGGTATCATAGCAGATCGTATCCTCATGCGCGCATTCGCGGGCCCACTGCTGGAACCGGATATTCCGCTCGGGCCAGTTTGGAAGCGGTTCGGCATGAAAATTGGCCGGAAGCGCAATATCCGACGGATCATGCAAATGATCATATGGACTATGGTACGGGTTATGCGGCTCCAGAAAACCACAAACCAGGAAAAATTGTTCATTCCGGCGGTGCTCCAGAAAACGGCAGGCTTCTCTGGAAACGAAGGCAGCCTTGCTCTGCGTTTCGGGCAGTGACACCGTGAATTCACGGCTAAACCGACCCTGGGTCTCATTTGCATCGGGCGCATACCCCTGCTCCACCAGCCATTGACTGTAATGACACAAACCGTAAAGGGGAAAATCTCTATCCAGGGTATAATCGTCGTCGACCGACCGGTAAAACTCCTCGAACCCGCGCTGCGGTAATACTTCACGCCACGGATCGAGATGGAACTTACCGATATATCCGGTGCGTACGTTGTGATCAATCAACAGCTCGGCAATCGTTGGAAATCGACGCGGGAGCGAATGATAATTATCATTAACACCATGGGTATGGGGGAAAACGCCGCTAAAAATGGAACAGCGCGAGGGAACGCAAACCGGCATGGCGCACACGGCATTCTCAAAGACGGTCGCACTCTCGGCAAAACGATCGATGTGCGGAGTTCTGACGACCGGGTTGCCGTAGGTTCCCATGGTGGCCCGCTGCTGCTGATCCGTTAAGATCATGAGAATGTTGGGATATGAAGCGTTCATGCTTCTCTTTTCCTCTACGTTATGCCTGGTCGGTAATTTGAGAAGTATTTACCCGCCAGTCCAGATGAAAATATGATTATACCGAATTTTGCTTATGTTCCATCTTCATTCACGTTCCCGTACCCAGTCCATGGTAAACGCGCGCAGGAAACTTCCCTGTTCCCCGTGGGTTCCGCGCGAAAACACGACCCACAATCCGGCTTCGTTCACACGGTACAAGGTGGCGTAGGAAAACAATCCGGCATCGATTGGTTTGACGCGCCAGTTGCGGCCGCCATCCTCACTGTAGCCGATGACGCCATGGCTGCGCGTTGGCTGGCCGTTTTCGGGATTCCGGCCGGCCGGCATGGCGCTAACCAGTGTCCCGCCAACGGCGCACAAACTCGGTAAACATTGATGATCGAACCGCCGTCCTTCAACCAGGGCATGCGGCAAGCCTTCGGGGAAGAAAGGTTGCGACCAGGTTTGGCCGCCGTCGCAGCTCAGATGCGCCAAGCGGCGGCCGAAATACCCCTGATCGCGCGCGGGATCGTTGCCGCGGAACGAATTCCAGCGGCGCAACATGAACAGGCCGTTGTCTTTCCCGAACGGCACGACGGCGGCCTCGTTGCCATGCCAGTCGACGATGACTCCGCCCAATTTCCAATCGATTCCGTCATCGCTGTAAAGGATTGATGAACCCATGCTTTCGAGATCGCGCATATTGTCGGGCGGTTGGTCGGGCATCCGTTCCAAACCCTTGGCCGAAATGCCCACGATCCGCCGTCCGGCATACGGCCCGGCGGGAATCGTTTCAACCGTCCCGGTAAAATCGCCGAACCCGACCCAACGGTTGCCGGGTTCAGGCACGCGAAACGGATCGCTATCTCCGGTCAAGGCATCCGTCCGCCAGGTTGCGCCGTCGTCATCGGAAATCAATCGTATCACGATAATCACTGCCTGGGGATGCAGCCCTGAAGCATCGATCCCGAATACGTCACCCCATTGGGATTCATCGGGTTCGCGTTGTCGCAGATGATAGCGACTGTAACAGACCAGGACGCAAACCTGTTCGCGACCGTTGCCCCGCAGCGTATAGGGACGCGGCCCGAAATGGCAGCCCGGCGCCGTCAAGGCCCGCATGCCTTGCCAAGTGCGCCCCATATCGTCACTTCGGTTCATCAACACGGTTTTGGGCGCATCGTCATGCGATGACCCGAGCCGGCCCTCCGCGAACGCCAGCAGCGTTCCGCGTTCGGTCAGCGTCACGGCCGGATTGAACGCGGCCGCCAGCGGCATGTCGCCGTGAAAGAATCCGGCCTGGGTGGAAAACACCTCCACGGCGGCGCCCAGTCCCCCGGCATTCAGGTGGTCGGTAAAATTCTTGTCCACTTTTAACTCCTTTCCAGTCAATAACTTTGCTGTACGCGACGACATAAATAACGCAACACCATGTCATTCCGAGCCTGTCGAGGGATCTCACAAAAAGA